>JAZDEK010000029.1:0-3912 GCA_043808895.1 Pseudomonadota bacterium | reverse complement strand
GAGCTTAACAGGTTCCAGATGTCCGACGACCTTAAAGAGCTTGTCTCATATCCGAATCAGGACGGTTCTCCAAAGTCGGTGATAAACGGGATCGAGTTCGCGCTTTTTAATAACGCCGAACCATACGCGGAATCTTTTAACCAATGGCTTACACAGGCGGAGAAACATGAAGTCGTAAAGTATCTCAGTGTATATTACGCGCTGTGTAAGCGCGTTGAGGATATGAAAAAAACAGACGATAATTTGAGCTTTATCGCGATGAGAAACCTTATGAATAAGTACCTCAGGTCATATTTTTCCATGCTTGTTAAAAAGGTCAACGCCAGATTGGACGACGTGGGATTAAGGGCTCAGCTCGGCAAGATAGACATCACGTGGAAAACAAAGGAAGAACAAAGTTCGAAAGCCAAAGAACTACAAGAGAAGAAACAGCAACTATTGGAAAAGGTAAAATGATGTTGATCGGGTTTTTAATATTTTCTGCCTTTTCTTTTTTTAACGCTGTTGCCGATGATTTTGGGAACGCCAAAGTGGATTTTTACAGAGGCGCCAATGAATTCGCAGCTGAAGTTGATAGCATAATCACAAGCAAGCAAGACCTCAAAAGGATGCAGCTGGACGAACAGTTCGAGGGAAAAGTCGAGAACGTGGAAGCGCTGGAAGAAGCGAACAGGAAGATCGGGATAAAATCTTTTGAAAAATATATTGAACAATATCCGGAAAGTGATTATGTGCCGGATATTCTGTACAGGCTCGGGAAACTGTATTTTGAGGAGTCTTCGCAGAAGCTCATAAAAGAGACCGATACGTACGAAAGAGAGTACAGGAAATTCCTGAGAGGCGAAGTGCAGGTGCTGCCTCCGGAGCCGGGTGTTGATTATTCCCAGGCGACAAGAATGCTCAACAGGCTTAACACCAACTACAAGAATTACAGGTTCAGGGACGATTCCCTTTATCTCTTGGGATACTGCTATTTTGAAGAAGGCCGGGTTGAAAAGGCGATGGGCGTTTTTAATGACCTTATAAAAGAATATCCCAAAAGCTCAAAACTCGCCGAGGTCTACACAAGGGTCGGCGAGCATTATTTTGACGTGGATGAATTCAAAAAGGCGACGTATTACTACACGCACGTTCTTGAATATCCCGACACGATATATTACGACAACGTACTCTATAAGTTGGCGTGGGTATATTATCGCGACGGAAAAGTAATAGAGGCGGCGGAATATTTTACTATCTTGATCGACCACAATGAGAAAAAACACGGAGCGGACATCAAGAGCTCAATAAAGAACGAAGCCAAGAATTATATCGCCATAGGTTTTGCCGACCACAAGTCAGGCATAAGGGGAGCGTATTCTTTTTTCAGAAGGTTGGGTGGCAGAAGCTACGAGTACGAGGTGATGAGGAAAATCTGTGAGCTTTATCTCTTGTCCGACAGGATAAAAGAGGCGATAGACGCCATAGATTTCATAATGCAGAAATATCCTTATGAGCCCGAGAACCCCGTGCTTCAGGACAAACTCATATCGAGCTTCAGGCGTGATGAGAATATTAAAGTGGTCAACAAGGAACGGAACAAAATGGTCTCTCTGTTCGGTGAGAGCTCAAAATGGAGGCAGAACAACAAGGGTAATACCGCGGCAATAGTGGTCGCCGACCATTTGATAGAAAAACAGTTGTTGTCCGTAGCGTTGTACCATCAGGAAAAAGGCGACAGAACAAAAGACAGAAAAGAGTACATCAAGGCCGCGCAATTGTATTACGACTATCTTAGAAAACATCAGACAGACCAGTTCTTGGTCGGCGCCAGATACAACTACGCCCAGATATTGTTCAACCTTAGAGATTATACGGGGGCGATCAAGGAGTATACGGCTGTAAGGGAATACAGCGAGGATATGCAGTTTAAAGAGAAAGGCAGTTTTGGCGTGATATCGTCCATGCAGAATAAACTAAAATTGAGTGATCCAAAATATCTACTCAAGGAAATAAGGCCTGTTCTTGATGCTTCAGGAATCCCGCTCAAAGCACAGGAATTAACTCCGGACGAGAAAGCACTTGTTTCAGCCTGTTCAGAGTACGAGTTCCTTAAACTCAGGAACAGAAGAACCCCGTACGTGATGTATGTTGAAGCGGAAGTTTATTTCAGGAACAATAAATTAGACGACGCGAAAAAGAAGTATCTCCAGATAATAGAAAGCTTCCCCGAAGATAAGATTGTACTCGACGCAACAAGGAACATGATCGCGGCTTATAACTATGAAAGGGACTACTCCAAGGTCGAGGAATGGAGCAAAAAGTTACTCGCGTCACAAAAGCTTACCGGTGCGTCCGAAGTGCAGGGAGTTAAAAGTCTGATAACCGGCTCTGTTTTCCGCAAGGCAAGGCAAATGGAGGATAATGGACAATTGGACGCGGCAGCGTCGGAATATACAAGGCTCGCCAAGCAGTACCCGAGATCAACATACTCGGATGCGGCACTTTATAATTCCGGGCTTATATACGAAAAGATAAACAAACCTATTCCAGCCACAAACTCTTATAGGCTAATGCTCACAAGGTATCCCAACAGCAAACACTCTCGCGACGCTACATTTAGGGCGGCGGTCAATTCCGAACAGATGCTGGACTTTAACGGCGCCATATATTTCTACGACCAGATAATAAAGAAATATCCAAAAACACAGATCTCTGTTGACGCAAATTACAACGTCGCCAGACTTAAAAGAGGTGTTGGCAATTATACCGGTGCGGCGGACAATCTTATGTCGTATCAGAGCAATATAAGCAACGAAAAGGAGAGGTCATCTACAATTATGCAGGTTGCGTGGTTGTACGACAAGGGCGGCCAGAAACAAAGATCAATAAATGCGTACGGGATGTATATAGAGAGTGGCTCAACGGACCTGGACGGTATCATGCAGGCGTACATTATGAGGGCTCATTTGTACGAAGAAACAGGGAAACCATCTGTGGCGTATGCTGAATATAAAAAAGCCGCCGAGATCTTTTTAACATCCAAGGGTGCGCCTAATACACTTGCTTACGCATATAACGCAGAGGCCGTATTTAAGCTGACACAGGAACAGTTTGAAAGGTACAAAGTTATAAAGATACAATCCGGCGACAATCAAAAGACAATGAAGGCCGTTTATGACGAGAAAGAAAAAACACTCAAAAATATATCGGAACAGTATCTTAAGATCGTTGAACTTGGTTCTCCGGAGTGGAGCATAGCATCGCTGTTCATGATAGGTAACGCGTATCAAAAATTTGCCGATTTCCTCTACGAAGCTCCTATGCCAAAAGAGCTTAACACCGAGGAGCTTCAGAGCGAATATAGAAGTCAGCTGCAGGGCCAGGCTATGCCGTACGAGGATAAAGCCATGGAGTACTACGAGAGAACCATCTCCGAGTCATCCAGGTTGAAAGTTGTTAATGATTGGACGAAACAGGCAAGAGGCAAAATGGCCAAAATGAAACCGGATCAGTATTACGATTACAGACAGACGCTGCTGCTTTCTTATCCTTCGGTGGATATAAAGGACGGCGGCTTTATGGGGCAGTGATGAGAAAAGTATTATTTATATTTTCAATTTTTGTTTTAGCCGCCGGCTGTAGCACCGGCGGGGACAAGATGATCACTGGAGGCATCACTCAATCCGGTGATTATTACAGCCAGGCGCTGAAAGCCGCCCAGGAGTTTGAGAAAAGTAATTTCATGGATAACGAAAGTTATCAACGTTCTGTAAGGAATTTTGAAGAAGTTCTCGTCATTGAAAAAGTTAACGCTGACGCATGGTATAACTTCGGCAGAGTTTTGTTCTACAACGGCGAGTTCATGAGGGCAAGGGAAGCGCTCAAGAACGCTGTAAGATATAGAAAGAATTTCGTGGAGGCCTACCTGCT
>JAZDEK010000028.1:0-3706 GCA_043808895.1 Pseudomonadota bacterium | reverse complement strand
TGAACGACGACCTAATACTATCTTTCAGGAACGAGGGTTTTTTATATCCAACCGCGAAAGAATCTGCTGTCATAGCGTCCAAAATAATAAACGATGCCTCATGTCGGGCAGACTCTTCCTATATATCCAGCATAGGCGCGGTGGCAGACTTTTTAAAGGATGCCGAAATAATAAAGCACGAAAAACAAACCACATCCATTCTTAACGGAGCTTTCAGCGACTTAAGCCCAAAGGACATTGAATTAAAGGAGTATGAGGTCGGGAAATTAAGTCCTACACAGATAGAGTCCTATATGAATTGCCCTTACGTGTTCATGGCTGAAAGAATACTTAAAGCGCAAAAAGAGGAGTTGAACGAATTCTCTATCGATCACATGGAAGCTGGAAGTATTTTGCATAAAGCCATGGAGGTCCTGCTCCCTAAAAAACTTAAAAATGAGAGCTTTAATGTAGAGGCTGAACTTGATAAACAGCTGCAGCCCCATCCTTTAAAGAAAGTTTTTGTCAAATACTACTCATCTATAATTGAGAACGCGCTTAATAATGAATACGAATATATGTGCGAAAAAGGTCTGGAGCTTTTTGAAGAGCCCGAAAAAACATTTGAGGTGAAGCTCCCTCTTGCCGGAGATATCCTGTTAAAAGGAAGGATAGATCGTGTCGACGTAGATAAAGTGAACAAAAAACTTTACGCGGCGGATTATAAAACATCTGTCATACCAAGCGGCGCGGCTGTTAAAAGAGGGGAGTATATACAGCTTGCTCTCTATATAATGGCGCTTGCCTCAAAATATTCGGGATACGCGTACGACGGTTATTATATAAGTATAAAGGACCTTAAACGAACGGAGCTCAAATTGTCGTCGCTAAAAGAAGCAGAAGATATTTTCTCTATAAACGGTCTGGCGGCGGTGAACGGAATTAAGAAGGGTATTTACACACCGGCGCCTTTGGATACGGAAACGTGCGCGACGTGCAATTACAGGAGATGCTGTGGAGCGGTTTAAGCCGAAAATAAAACTTATTAGCGCCTCTGCGGGTACAGGAAAGACCTATACCCTTATTGAGGAGATAAGCCGTGTGCTTAAAGATACCGCTCCTTCAAAAATAGCCGCGATCACTTTTACGCGCGCAGCCACCCGTGACATAAGGAGCAGGGTGCACGAGAAATTCCCGTCCGACGTTGTGAATGAAATAAATATAAACACCATACACGGATTTTTTGCAGGGATACTCAGGGAACAGTCAGTTTATTTTAAACACAGCTCAGATTTTAAGATACTTGAGGATTTTGATCAGAAAATGTTATTCAAAAGGACTGCATCCCAGTTGCTGCTGACAAAAGTCAGTGATGCTGTTTATGAAAAGTTCTTTGCGGAATATAATTTTGAGAATGTGCTCTTTATGCTGGAAAAAATGGAGGGCCATTACGCAATTGTCAGGGACAAACTGAATGCTGACATTAAAACGCTTATTGAGCAGGAAATAAAAGCCGGGTATGAAAAACTTAAAAGTCTTATACCTGATGACTTTAACGAAGCTGTTGTGTCACCGATACTGAATTTTAAGGCAAGCTCATCGGAAGATAAACTTGAGGTCATAAGAAAGGATGCTTTGCCGCACATCAGTGAGCTTGCAAAACATTTTGCTGAATTAAAAAGCAAAGACTACGACCGGGACTGTTTCTACAGGACTTCATCTTTACTTAAGGAGATAACAACCTCTGCGCCAGGCGAAAGTGGCAGCGTAAAGAACTGGGACAGTAAAGATCAGCTTGAAAAAGTAAAATACGCATTAAAAACACTGAACGCCCTGCGTAAAGAGGCTGTAGATGAACTAAGGATAGGGGAGGAGTGGCTTATAAAAGAGGCCGCGGAGAATAGAAAGATATTCTTTGAGCTCTTTAAACTTGTACATTCTGAATATGAGAGAAGAAAAAAGGAAATGGATGCTTTGACCTATAACGATATAGAACTTTTGACCCATGATCTTGTTTCAAAGAACACTAAAGTCGCTGAGTACTACCGTGAGAAATATGACCATATATTTGTTGATGAGTTCCAGGACACAAATATTATGCAAAAAGATGTTCTTTTTGCGATCTCAAAACAATTATTCCTTGTGGGTGACGCAAAACAATCCATATACAGGTTCCGTAACGCTGATGTCAGGGTTTTCATAGGAGCGCAGAACGAATGCTCCGATCAGGAACTGGAGGAATTGAAAAAGAATAGACGCTGTTTAAATAAAATCATAGATACCGTGAACAAAGCTTTCCCGCAGATATTTTCCCGCACACATAGCGGCAAGAGACGTGATTTTGAGGCTGATTATCTTGAGTTTAAGTCCGGAAGAGAGGATAAGTCCGCAGGATGTGTGGAATTTATAAAAGCGCCGTCACAGAGTAAGCATCCAAACTCTTTTAATCATGAGCTGGAGGCTGAGATAGCCCTCGACATAATAAAGAAAGGTTTGGCCTCTGGGAAGACTTATAAGGATTTTGCGATTCTTTTTAGAATATCAAGCCACATGTCCGAGTTCGAAAAACTCTTCAGGCAAAAAGGTGTTCCGTTCATTGTTTACGGCGGCGAGAGTAGACATGACCTTTTAAGCGGTATAAGGAGTCTATTCAGTGTGATACTGAATCCGCATGATGATCATTCAATGCTTGAGGTATTAAAACAGCCGTATTTTTATACCAGCGACGAAGAAATATATAAATTAAAAGGTAAGAACGGCGATATATGGAATGGGCTTACAACACATCCTGTTAAAGGATTTATTACCGAGATGAGAAAAATAAAGGACCGTGGAGGGTTCGCGGAATTCGTGGCGGATGTTCTACGTGCCTCAAAATTCATTCCCTCAGCGTCTTTAGTATTCACAGGCCAGGATGCGGGTGCTGAAGAGGCAATACTTAGGGCGGCAAAACATGTTGAGTCCGTGGGCGAGGGATTGGAATACTTTTTGGATTTTATTTACGGGATGAAGTCAGATGAAATAGGGACCCAAATAGAGGCTGTGAAACTTATGACAGTTCATGCGTCAAAGGGATTGGAATTTAATTCTGTCATAATACCAAGCCTTGACTACGCTCCAAAAGGAGCAAAAGACACTATCGTTATATCCGACGATGGAGAGGTCGCGGTAAAACTTGGGGACTATGAGACCAATAAAAAAATTAACACGGTCTTTTACCACAATATCAAAGACTACGAAAAAGAGGCCGACACCGCCGAATCAAAAAGATTATTCTACGTCGCTATGACAAGGGCCAGAAATGAACTGTATCTACTCAGCGATTTTGAAAAGGGCGCTGGTCTAGAAGGTACGCGCTGGGTGGATTGGATTTCCGAGATATTTAAAGAAGACGTCAAGAATTACTCCGGATTGGAAGAGCAGCAGCAAGATATCATTAGAAGAAAGGTTATAAGGACCGTTTCCGGCGCCGAGGATCTGATCCCATTACGTGAATACAGCGTCCTAAAAAGGTATACCGTTTCCGCAATAAAGGAAAAGGTCTCCGGCGTAAGACCAAAGGGGCGCTTAAATGACGATCAAGAACGTCCTGACCCAAAAACAAGGCTTGGGAACATAATCCACAGCGTTCTTGAGAATTGGAACGATAAAGATGCCGTTAAAAGTATATATGAACGGATAGGCGATAACGAAGAACGCACATCATATATAATCAATAATTTTGTTG
>JAZDEK010000027.1:0-2576 GCA_043808895.1 Pseudomonadota bacterium | reverse complement strand
AGAAGATATTTTGTCCACATTGGAGTCCATCTCGCAGAAAGAAGGTATCACAGCGTCTAAACAAACATTGTATTCAATAGCGCGCGAAGCAAGAGGAAGTCTTAGGGATTCTCTCTCGATACTCGATCAGGTAATATCTTTTGCGGGAAATAATTTTAGCTCCGACGATATAAAGAATATTTTGGGACTAGTGGACAGGAACATTATATTCGCCATAGCCGGACACATAGTGGAGAATAAAAAAAGGGAATGCATGACCCTTTCAAAAAAATTATACAACGAGGCCTACGACGTAAAAAAGATCACAGACACCATGGTCGAGGCGTTCAGGGAACTTTTGTTCATTAAGAACGGCCTGTCCGACATGCTTGCCGAGGAACTCCCCGACTACGAGATAAAGGAACTTCAGAACATAGCTTCAAAAACAACGGCTGCCGACGTTGAACAGTGGTTCTATATGGCCAATAACGCCGCCGAAGAGATAAAATTCTCGCCATATCCATGGGTGTTGTTCGAAGTGTCGCTGCTCTCAATGTGCGACAAGCCACAGAACTCATCTATGCAGGAACTTATAAATTCAGTTAAAAATATGAGTTCCGCTGACTCGGCTTTTTTCGAAAAAAAAAACAACCCGGTAACTACTAGATCCGCTCCGACACAGAGAAAAGCCTGCAAAGACCTGAATTGGGATGAACTTGTTACAGCTATAGGAAGGGTTAATAGCGACACTGCGGACATTTTATCCAAAGGCAAGTTCGTGGGCATAGAGCAGGAAAAAGATTTTGTGGTGGATTATTCCGAGGCTGTGGAGAACATCAGCCGGTTTACGGATAAAACGCTTCAGCTTATCCAGGACACCATATACGAGCTCTGCGGAAAGGTTTATAAAATAGATATAAGAAGTAGTGTCCTGATGCAGAGAATGACTGATAACGAGAAAAAAAGAACGGCTCTTTTGGAAAAGGAAGCTGTTAAAGAGGCTCTTCAGATATTGAATGGAAAGGTAAAAGACGTTAAACTATACTAAGAGGGCATATGAGCTACACGGTTAAACCAATTGAGAAACTTGCAAGAGAGTTAAGCCGTCTTCCGGGCGTTGGATTGCGTACCGCAACAAGGCTTGCGTTCCATCTTGTGGAGGCTGACAACACTTCTGTAGACGAGTTGGTGTCTTCACTTCAGGACGTAAAAAAAGATGTTCATATATGCCCAACCTGTTTTGGATATTCTTCCGTAGAGGATGAATGCGATATCTGTTCCGACGGCACAAGGTTAAAAACCTCAATATGCGTGGTACAGCGTCCACAGGATATTTTTGTTATGGAACGCGGCGATTACAGCGGTATGTACCATGTTTTGAACGGAGTCATATCTCCGTTGGACGGCGTTGGTCCAGACGATATAAGATTAACAGAACTCTTTAACAGAATTAAATCCACTAAAGTTGAAGAGGTTATTATTGCTCTTAATCCAAGTGTTGAGGGTGACGCGACAACACTATTCATCGCAAAGAATTTATCCGGCACAGGAATAACGGTCACGCGCCTTGCGCGCGGAGTGCCGGCAGGAGCCAACATTGATTACATAGACGACCTTACACTGTGCAGGGCGATAGAGGAAAGGCAGGCTGTTATATGTTGAAAAAACAAACAGAGATGGTGGGTTTTCTTTTAGAGAACTTTTATCTTTCAACGAACGCCGTTGGTGTCGTGATCATAGACAGCATCGGGAACATCGCGGCTGAATGTGGACATATTGATTCTATGGCAGTGAGTGAATTGACAAGAAATATCGCTCAAAATAGCCAAAAACTTTTTAAGAATTTTACCGGTGTTGAAAGAGATAATATTTTTATGGTCATCAAGGGAAATCGTGGCTCAATGGCGGTGGCGTCCGTTGGTGATAATTTTTACGCGGCTGCGTTCTATCCCAAAGTTGTGGATATTTTCTCCATAAGTGATAACATCCAGAAGTTCATTAAAGATATCGCGGGAATTCTTAGTAGCGCGAGGGATGCATGTCTTTCATAAATTACTCATCTAAAGAGATAAACTGTAAAATAGTTTACTACGGCCCCGGGCTGAGCGGAAAGACCACCAACCTTAAATATATATATGAGACGGCTAATCCCTCGACGGTGGGAAAGTTCATTTCGTTGGCGGGCGAAGATAACAGAAGTCTTTTCTTTGATTTCCTTCCGCTTGAGTTGGGTGAGATAAACGGTTTTAAGACCAGGTTCCATCTTTACACAATACCCGGACAGACAATGTATGAATCAAGCAGAAAACTTATATTGAAAGGTGTTGACGGTGTTGTTTTTCTTGCTGACTCACAAAGGGAGCGCATTGACGCAAACAGAAAGTCTCTCCAGAAACTTGAAGAGCACCTTGAGGATTACGGCTACGATATTCACGCGATGCCGATGGTGTTCCAGTACAATAAAAGGGATCTGGAGAACATATTGAGCTCCAAAGAGTTGTCCAGGGTCCTTAATATATATTTAAAGCCGGAATTCGAATCTATTGCTATAACGGGTTCGGGTGTTTACGACGCGCTCAAGGCTATCTCAAAGCTGG
>JAZDEK010000026.1:0-7863 GCA_043808895.1 Pseudomonadota bacterium | reverse complement strand
CAAGAACGCTGTAAGATATAGAAAGAATTTCGTGGAGGCCTACCTGCTCTTAATAAAATCAGCACTAATAAGCGATGATGTTGATCTGGCTTTTGCTGTGGCTGAAAAAGCTTTGGAAGTTGTTCCAGGCAACAACATGTTGCTTAATAGCCAGGCCGTTGTGTACATTAGGTCCGGCGATCTGGATCCCGCAAAGAATATCGCGATGGACCTTATAAAGAAGAACCCAAAATTCACACCGGCGTACATAACCCTCGGCAACGTTTATTATCTAGAGGGAAAATATGAGCTCGCAAGACTTGTGTACCTTAAAGCCATAGAACACAGCAGTGATAACAAAGACCTTTACACCTGTGCGCGCGAGTACTGTATCTTGAATCCGATAGAAAGAGAGGATTACAGCGGCGAACTTTACACCGGCCTTGGGTTGGTATCCCTGAAATTAGGGGATAAGATATCTGCGTTCAATTATCTCAAGAAAAGCACAGAACAGGCTCCTTATGATCCTTTCGTTCGCCTTAATTACGGAAAGTTCTGTCTTGAATCAGGAGATTACGAGGCCGCTGTCTCGGAATTTAAAACGGCGCTGAGGTTCAATCCAAGATTGGCTGAGGCCATTGTTGATCTGGGGACCACTTACGCTCAGATCAAACTTTTTAACGAGGCTGAGGAACTTTACAGAAGAGCGGCATCGTATAGACCTGATTACGCGGAAACGTATTTTAATTACGGGATACTTCTTTGGGATTACAGGAGCGACTTGGCGGGCGCGTTAAAGATGTTCAACCGCTTTGTGGCCTTAAAAGGCGACACGTTAAAACAAAACGACCCAGTGTATAAGTATATAAAAGAACTTCAGCAGAAGAGACAGGGGGCGGTTAAAAAATGAGATATATAATTATAATTACGACGCTCATTTTCGGATTTCAGTCAGGTGTGTTTTGTAAACCGGTTAAAAAAAGTAAACCGGTTAAAAGGCGGCAAATAGTAGATCTTGAGGGGATAGATGTACAGGGGCTGATAGATCGTCCACAAACTCTCTATATATTAAAGAAGTCCGAAATAAGTTTTAAGGACAACATAGATGAGTTCGACTACATAAATGCTATAATTGACTCTACTTATAAAGAGCCTTTTTGATCTAAGGAGGTAATTATGTCCGGTTTTGAATCTCTTGCTATAGCGTTCCAGAAAGGCGGCATCTTTATGTATTTTATCGGCATTGTGGGAATTTTTGTTATTGCCATCAGTGCGGATAAACTTATAAAGCTTTTTTATGTTTACTCCATAGACGCCACTCCGTTCATGAACCAGATCATCAAACTTGTGCAGTCCAACAACGTCGACCGTGCTATAAAAGCATGCCAAATAAAGGACAGGGCGATGCTTCCTCAGGTCATAAAGTCCGGGCTCATGAAGTACGGTAAACCCATAGAGGATATACAGGGGGCGATAGACGAGGCATCGTTAAAAGCCGTACCTGCTGTGCAGTCGGGCCTTAATTTCATTGCAACGTTCGCGAACCTATCAACGCTGCTGGGCTTGCTTGGTACTATCACAGGGTTGATAATTTCTTTCGGCTCGCTTTCTTACGCCGATCCGTCGCAGAAACAACAGCTTTTGGCAAAGGGTATCGCTGAAGCCATGCATTGTACCGCGTTTGGTCTTATGGTAGCTGTATTGGCCATAGTGTTTCACGCGTACCTCTCCAACAAAGCCAATAAAATTATGGACGACGTAGACAGATACTCTGTAACTGTTATTAACACCATATACGACCAGTATCGTCCTGTAAGGAACAAGAACATGCCTAACGTTCCACCAGAGCCACCATTTGGCAAGAATCCAAAGGAGGGGCCTCCGCAGATGTAAGGTCTGCGGTCTTATATGCTTGGCAAAAAAAGAAAAATACCGGCGTTCAATAACGTAAATTTAATACCGCTCCTGGATTTTATTGTCGCTGTAATACCGGTGCTTTTGCTTTCGGTAAGTTTCTTTGAGTATGTTTCTCTGGACACATCCCTTCCTGTTTTCTCCGACGAAGACACCACGCAAGCCGACGAAGATAAAAATAACAAACTTGGATTAACTATCGCGATCACGGATCAAGGTTTTGTTATCGCGGGACAAACCGGATTGTTTGGAGAAGGCGGGGACAAAACTCTTATTAAGAAGGATAATAAAGGGCTTTATGATTACGCTACGTTAGGCAGCAGACTTCTTGAGATAAAGAATAAATATCCGAATGAGTGGTCTGTAATACTGATGCCTGAATCTACGACGAAGTTTGAAGAAGTTGTATCTACAATGGACGTGTCAAGAGAGCACATAACTATTGACGCCAAAGGCTTGATGAAAAGAAAAACCATGTTCCCTAACGTAGTCTTGGGCGGCGGTGTACTATGAGGAAAGGGATAAAAAGAAGAGACACCAATATTGTTGAGCTTAATATAACGGCGCTTCTTGATATGTTCACAATGCTTCTTATATTCCTCCTCATTAACTACAGTGCCTCGTCTTATAGCAGCATAAAACCGTCGGGGCATTTGGTATTTCCGACCAGCACTTCGGACAAGAAAAGTATCGATATGCTTAGCATCGTCGTAGATAAGTACAACATAATAGTCGATGGCCAGCTCGTCCTTAAACATAAACTTGGCGAAGTAAGCCCGGCCGATATACAGGACGGGTATAAAATAGTCCCGCTTTATACCGCGTTAATGCGGTACGCGGAAAAAACAAGATATATCGCTTCCAGGAATATTAACGTCGAAACGGAGGGGAAGGTTATTCTCCAAATGGATAAAAGTCTTCCTTTCTCGCTGTTAAGACAGGTCATGTATACGGCCGGACAGGCTGAGTATAATGATTTTAAATTTATAGCGCTAAAGAAGTAACTATGGATAAAGCAGCAGTACCAAATCTAAAGATAGGAGTTCTTGAGTCCGGAAGACTCATAAACGAAATAGTTATAGACGATACCTCCGACGTCACTATAGGGACTTCGCTTGAAAGTACTATTACGGTGGTTGAAGAGAATTTTCCCGGCATTCTCCCGTTCTTAAAATACGGCGACGATGGAAGATATTATCTTGTGTTCATGAGGGGCGTTACCGGGAAGATATTCGACGGCGATGACATAATCTTGCTCGACGGAATTAATCCAAGGCCCGAGTGTGTGAACAAATTTGGTCACCAGGCGCTGCCTTTGTCCGGCAACATGAGAGGGATGTTGAACCTTAAACAGAACACGATCCTTTTTAAGATATATCCCTCGGAAGTTATACCAAAAAAATTACCTTCAGAATTTAAGGGCGGGTTTTTTGGTGGAGATTTTGATCTTTCTTTCGGGATCATATTAACAACTCTTTTAATATCTTACGCGGTACTTGCGTATTCTTTCAGCAGGGTTGAATATGTCGAGAAAATAGAATTTGAGAAAATACCCGAGAAATTCGCCCGCCTTATAATGGATATGCCTGCGATCCCCAAAGAGGAGAAAAAACAAAAAGTAGCGTCCATCGAGGATAAAAAGAAAGAGGAAGAAAAAAATAAGAACGAGAAAAAGCCTGACAAGAAAAAAGTGGTCGGAGCTTTGGGTACCAAGAAACCGGGCAGTGGGGTAACTACGGGAAAAAACCCGTCGGAACTCGTGCGTACCGCCGGTATAATAGGGATAATAGGTTCCAAGGGGAGCGGAGGAACGGTCGCAAACCTGTTCCAACAGAGCGGGTTTGAACAGAAACTTGATAAAGCATTGAAGGGAGTGTCCGGCCTTTACGTCGCCAAGAACATGGAAGAAGCAAAAATGAAAAAAGGCACCACGGAGGGAAAGGGCATAGATGTAGGCTCTCTTAAAACGACAACGGGTACAGGCGTTGTTGCTTTTGGGACATCCAACGCTACGGCGGCCAACATAATAGGAAAGGCTTCGGACAGCGATATAGTCGGCGAAGGAAAAATGAGCCCGAACGTCATAGCGAGAATATTGTCGCAGCATGTGAGCGCATTCCAGTACTGCTATAACAAGGCTCTTCAGGGAAACCCGAGACTTGGCGGGGAACTTAAGGTGAAATTTCTTATAAAAGAAAACGGTGCTGTGGATAGCAGGAACATACAATTCAGTGGTGTAGTGGCAAAGGACGGCAACCTTACGTCATGTGTTCAAAGGGTTTTTTCAAGGATCAAATTCCCTAGTCCTAAAGGCGGCGATGTTGTAGTAAACTATCCTTTGAACTTTATGGCGCAGAACTAAGGGAGGGGTAACACGTGATCTTAATACTAAGTCTTATCTTCTCAGTGTTGTGCGCAGACGATGCCCCGATCAAGAATATTGTTTCGGAGCAATTAAAAAATGAGCAGGAAGTAATACTTAAGAATAAAATATGGCTTTCACACCTGGAAACTGAATTGAAAAAATATATCAAGGACGGAATGGTTGAAAAAGAGAACTGCGTACGCCAAAATATCGCGACCCTTAGGACGATAGATTATTCTTACAACTGGGTGCTCGAGGGTTTGAAAGGCTTAAACACAAGCGAGGTCAGGATGAATCTTATTGAAAGCCTTGATAGAGTAAAGTACCTTAATAAGTTGTTCAGCGACAGAACTCTCAAAATAGAGGAATGTAATCTTAAATACACCAAGAACGTGGTTGAACCGGGTAACGAAATGATAAAGTATAACGTGGGTTATAAAAAAGACATAACAAGAGATCTTGCGATACCTGAGGAATATCAGGGCGCACGAGCTCCGTTTAGATAATAAGGTGGTTTGATGTTGTATCTTGTTTTGATGTTCGTGGCAGGGATCATTAACGCGGATTTTTCCGTCAGGGATTCCATTTCTGTGCTCGGCGGACTTGACACGAACTCAATGTTCCAGGACGGACCCAGTAAGACCGATTCTCTTGTCAGGGTTGATCCTGAACTTGGATTTTTATTTGATAAGAACGGATTCTACACCGATATAGGCGGCGGATTTGATTACACAAAATATTTTAAGAATACCGCGCAGTCCAATTTTAAGTGGAAGTTCGATAGCCTCATAGGAGTGTCTCCGGAGGAATCCACAAAAATAGAGCTCATAAATAATTATGACAACAACAGCGACCCTGTTCTTATGGACACGGAATCGCGCTCAAAGTACGGCGTATATACGCTCAAAATAAACACCTCTTATGTTACAAAGAGTAAATTCTGGCAGGTTGAGGGCAATTTTGAGTCATATTCAAAAATGTACGATCTGGCGACGTTCGAGAACTTTAATAATAAGAAACGCTACTTTGTCATTAACAACAAATTCTATTTCCTGCCTGAGACCGCTATTCTGTTCGGCGGAAAAGGCGGGTATTCTTTTTATACCGCAGGATATAACGCGCGTCCTTACGGCAATTCCGATTCCGGGTACTATTATATGTTCTCGGGCCTAGAGGGCAGAATAAATAGAGAGATAACGATGGAGATGAATTTCGGATTTCTGTACATGGATTACGAGTATGGACTTAAATTTCACGAGCCTGTTGTATCACTTAAACTTACGGACGTAATGTCCCCGTCCCATTCCATAAGCGCGATCTACGAAAGAATGGCTTACGATTCAACGTACACGAACTACTACATCGATAATAATATGACGCTGGAATTTAAATCAATATTCTGGGACAGCATAATTAATCTTTCCACGTTCGAGTATATTTACAGATACTACAGGATGGCCCCGAAAAGAGTGGACCACATACTCGCTTTTGCGACTGAGTTCTCTATTCCTCTTTTTATTATGTCCAATATCGGGGAGAACCTCTGCTTTACGACAAAATTTCTGGCGGAATGGTTGAACTCCGACGCGTATAACTCGTTTGGATATTATGTAGGCCCTGATCCCGCGGCGAGTTATAAAAGGTTCGTTCTTTTGTTCGGCCTTACCACAAAGTACTAATGGAGAAATTAAAATGTTTCGTTTAATACCGGTCGGTGGAATTGGAGAGATAGGATTGAACATGATAGTGTTCGATTCCGGCAAAAGCTCCATCGCCATAGACAGCGGAGTTCTTTTTCCTCCTTTTCAATATTTAGGGATCGAGACAATTATTCCGGACTACGACGAGGTTTTTAGGACGTTCCCGAACTTAAAAGCGTTGTTTATCACCCACGGTCACGAGGATCACATAGGTGGTATTCCATATATGCTCGACCGTTTTGCTCCTAAGATATTTGCGACAGCTTACGCCAGTGAAGTAATAAAATTCAAATGTAGGAACATAATCGGCAACAAATACGAGGCTGATATAACGCCTGTAAAATACGGCAAGAAAATACAGCAGGATGATTTTAATATTGAATACATTCAGGTCGACCATAGCATCCCGGACTCCAGCGCCCTTTTTATAAAGGTCAACGGAGTTAACGTCCTTTACGTCGCAGATTTCAGATTAATGGGAGAGAACAGGGACACCTTTATCGCGAAAATAAATGAGATAAAAAAGGACAACAGGATAGACCTTATGCTCAGCGACAGCACTAACGCCCACGAGGACGAGGAGCCTGTATCGGAAAAAGATGTTTTTGCCGGTCTTGACTCATATTTCTTACAGGCGAAAAAGAAAATAATAGTCACGCTTTTCTCGTCGAACATAGCCAGAATAAATCAGGTTATATCGCTCTGCAAGAAACACGGGAAAAGCCTTTTTATAAGCGGTACAAATCTTAAGGCCCACATAGCTATCGCAAAAAATCTTGGGTACATAGAACCCGACGACGGCTGTATAAAGAACGACAGGGAAATGAATAATACAAGCCCACAAGAGATGGTCATGCTTTGTACAGGTAGCCAGGCCGAAAGGAACTCATCTATTGTAAAACTCTCTTACGGGATCCATGCGCAGGCAAAAATAGAAGAAGACGACATGGTGATATTTTCGTCCAGCCAGATACCGGGTAATGAGAAAACTATAATGGGCGCGATAAACAGGCTCGCTGAAAAAGGAGCGAAAATAGTCTACACCGACGTTCATTCATCAGGCCACGCGAGTGAGCCTGAATTAAGGGAGTTAATAAAGATCGTGCGTCCGGAGAACTTTGTTCCCATCCACGGAGAATTTTTGCAGTTGAGCCGCCATCTTGAAATAGCCAAAGAAGAAGGAGTAAGAAAGGAGAACTGTTTCCTTTTGAAGGACGGCGACGAGCTCTCCTATGATAAGAACGGCATCTCGGTAAAAAGTGTATACGAGTTCAATCGGTACTATATTGATTCGACTACAAGAGATATTATTGAGAAAGAGATCGTAAAGGAGCGAACGATCTGTGCCGAGCGTGGACTTATCGTTGTGTCGCTGGCCGTTGATAAAAAAGACAAGCTCATTTCAAAACCTGTGCTTACAAGTTTTGCTGTTTCAAAAAGTCATCGTACACAAAGTGTTCTGGATAAGATAGAGAATCAGCTTATGAATCATCTTAGAAAGAACAAGGTCTCTGTAAGCAAAGAAATAAACGAGATAAAGAACCTTGTTAAACGAGAATTCAGGCGCGTGTATGATAACAAACCCGAAGTGCTAGTTACGATGGTGAAAGTGAATCAGAAAAGTTAACACAAACACATGTTCCTTAAGTTAAGGCTTGTTCGCTAAATTTGCGTAACTCGCAAGCGGATACGCTTGCTCAAACAACGCAAATTTTTAACGCTCACTTCGCCAAGAACAATTAACAAAACCTTCGATGACACCTAATACCGACTTGCATTCAAATATAAAATAACTTATAATTTAACCTGATGGTATCATAGATATTATCAGGGGGAGTTATGAGGCCAAGAAAACCGATAAAAGAAGAAGATAAAAAAGCGTTGAAGGAATTGCTACAGGGAGTA
>JAZDEK010000025.1:0-5652 GCA_043808895.1 Pseudomonadota bacterium | reverse complement strand
TACTCCCTGTAGCAATTCCTTCAACGCTTTTTTATCTTCTTCTTTTATCGGTTTTCTTGGCCTCATAACTCCCCCTGATAATATCTATGATACCATCAGGTTAAATTATAAGTTATTTTATATTTGAATGCAAGTCGGTATAAGGACAAAAAAGACGGCAACAAGAAACTGCTTAAAAAGGTTAAAATTAAATATCAGTTCATAGAGAATGCGACCATAAAGGATAAACAGCTTAAGATACATATTGTGAAAGATGTCTCAACCTATTGCGGCTCATGGGTGGGACAATGTACATCCACAGCGACTAGTCGGATCATTATGAACCCGGATAGATATTTTACCAAAATAGCTTTGCAGCACGAGATCGGGCACATGTTCGGTCTGTGCGACCAAAATGGTGGTATGTCGGATGCAGTGGAAAAATACTGTGATCCAAATTATATGACCGCCATCCAGGCCAGCGACAGTCTTATGTATTCGATCATCGACGCAGAAAAACTGAGCTATGACGACTTGGAAGGGCAGATAAGGATTTTTGAAAGGTTCTCCGGCGATAATTACGGGGACGCTGATAAACGCAGGATGGAAGAAAGTCTTGACCCCTCTGTCAAGTTATCCAAAGATATAACAAGGATATACAACAAAGAGAACGGCGACGTAACTTACAGGGTCTATGAACCGATACAATGTATAGAAGAAAAACCAGACGCCAATAGCGATCAAGCTCTTATCCTCCAGGCGAGACAATATTATAATGTTCCCGCCGCCGGTAAATCGCAAACACTTTGCAAAGGTTCTCCACATAAGGTAACTTACAGGAACGGTCAGATGATCAAGTACATATATTATCGATATCTGGACACAAAGTGTGAAAGTAGTGACTGCCTAGGCGCATTTTATTACGCTGGTCTGGCATGTAATTACAGCGATAAAAAATACCCGGATTCTTTTATATTCCTCTCACATGAATGGCCGTATCCGTATCAAGACCCAGATGATCATATCGCTGTTGGCTTTGACCCTTTAAAATTCAGGCTTATGACCCAAAGCGATCCCAAAATAGGCCAAAGTGTAGATTATCAACCTGGGGCACCTTGGTTCTCTGTTGCTACGTATGCTCGTTGCGGTAGAGACGAGGATGTTCCGATCCAAGAGATCATATCGGGGATGAAAGAGTTCCCAACCAAGATAGAGAAATTCTAGTACCTAGATCACGTGGCATTACCCCGTTTAGTTACTCGGCTTTAATTTTGTAGTTAAGCAAAGTTATCATTTGTGATAACCAACGGGGCTAGGCAGGCAACAGAAGCCTTTGTCAGCAAGGGTTCTAGATGTTAATAATTTACTTATGTTATCATTTATGATAACTTTGCGAGATGTGTTTTTGTAAGAGCGGTTTTTTTATTAAAAATTTATCAGGAGGTATGGCGTGACGTTGATGGACAATAATACGCAAAAGAAATTATTGTATGAACTTAACGAGGTGCTGGAAAGATATCCATCGTGGCAATATAGTCCCGACGCTGTTATCAAGATCCTGTCACGCTCGCTCAAAAGAAAACCGGGCATTCAAAAAGAATATATGAACAGCCCTGTGAGATCATGTATTATTTTAAAAGAACAACGGAAAAAAATGCTTTATTCTCTGGCGCAGTTATCAAAACTCACAAGCATCCCAAAATCGAATTTATCCGCGATGGAAAATGGGCACAGGCCAATAGGTTTAAAGATCTCGAAAATCCTGTCCAAGGCGCTGGATGTAAATTATAAGGTGTTTCTTTAAACTACGTCCTCTTCCTGTTTTTCGCGCATCATTCTTATGAATATTTCAACTATCTGAGGGTCGAACTGTGTGCCGCTGCAACGGATTATTTCATCAAGAGCCACGTTAGAATCTGTACCTTTTCTGTAGGGACGGTCGGAAGTCATGGCATCATATGAATCGGCGACAAATAAAATTCTGGAAACCAGAGGGATACTCATCCCCTTTAATCCGTCGGGATAACCAAAACCGTCGTAGCGCTCGTGATGTGCTCTCACATATTGTTTGTAATGCTCAAGGTCCGCTATTCCCTCCAGCATTTTTTCTCCCTTAACGGAGTGCTGCTGCATTATCTCGTATTCCTGTTTTGTAAGACGACCGGGTTTTTTTAAAATCTTATCAGGAATGCCAAGTTTTCCTATATCGTGAAGAACAGAAGCCAACTCCAATTCTTTTAACTGCTCTTTATCCAAACCCATCTCTTCGCCTATTCTCAACGAATATTCTGTAACGCGAATGGAGTGTCCCTGAGTGTATTGATCCTTCTCGTTCAACGCTTTCATTACTATATTCACGAGGTCGTTAAACTGTTCTTGGTTTTTAAGCGTGAGCTCAGAAATTATGTCCATTAAATTTGGGACTTTGTCGGGATCTTCTTTTCCGAGGAGCAAAAGGTGTTTGAGTTTCCTGAGTATTTTCACGGTTCGTACTCCCTATACCTCTTATACTACTATGACACTCCAAAACCTGCGAAAGGTTAAAACCAAAGGGCTTGTTCAAAGCGTCAATAAGCTTACACAGAAAAACCTTGTTATGCGGGAAATAACGTAATAAAACTAACATATTGCAGCGGCAATGGGAGGTGGGCTTGATAGGCTCCCAAAAAAGCACCCGTTCCATATTCATAATAAACAGGACGTTCCAGATAAAATACGCGCTCCTTTTGGCCGTTATGGGAGGTCTTGTAGCGCTTTTATTCGCGGCACATATATTTTATTTTTGTAACGAGTATTTCAAGATATTTGTACCCAATTACGCGAGTAACCCAAGCATCGTGAGCTTTCTGCATGAGGAACACATGAAAATAGCCGTATATCTTTTGCTCCTTATTATGTTCATGATGATCTTTTTATTCTTCTTGGGGATAGTTATAACTCACAAGATAGCCGGTCCTATAATGGTCGTAAAAAGAAAGATGAAAGATATTATTAGTGGGGATCTATCCGCAAGAGCGAGGTTAAGAAAGGGCGACGAGTTTAGGGACTTGGCTGATTCGTTTAACAACTTGGCTGATATCTTGGAGAAAAAACACAATAAGGTAACTAAATAATGACAAAAACTATTCAATAATTTTTTCTTCTTCTACTTTGTTTAATTGCTGGTCGTAAATTACTTCTTTAAGTAATATAAGTGTTGGGTCTTTATAAAAGGATATCTTGATGTTGCCGTTTTCCAAAACTGATTGATTTATCTCAGTGCATCCTTTTGGTATATCTGTTGATGCATTTAGTTCTTTACGAGAACCTTTTTCATCAATAGAAATTATGGTTAAATGTGTATACAAATAGGTGTCGCCTATGTCGCTATCCTTAATTAGTATGTAAACATTGTCCAAATTTGGTTTGCCTACATACTCGTACATTGCAAAAGGAGAACCAATATAAATGTTTTTATAAGAATCATCTTTTTTGAAGTCGTCGATACCGCGCCTCGATAGTATTAGGTATGGTTTTTCCATTCCCGGGTTAACCCATGACTCTACGTAGATATATTTATTTGTGTAAAATTTGAAGGTGTTCCACAAATCAGGGGCAAAGTATCCTTTTCGGTTAAAATCTGTATTTAATTCTCCTTTACTCGTTACTCGTATGTAAACTGATTTACTATGGGTGTACTCGTCGCCACCATCATATATGGTAGTTTCTATCGTCAAGGAGCCGTCGGTTTTTGGGACGAATTTTATCCATCCAGTGTACGCCTTGACCGGTTTGCCATTTAGTTTAAATACAAACAGTCCATTTGTTCCAAAATCAGTGTCCGGCTGATATGTACTCATAAGTCTTATTACTCCAACAATAAGTTTACTATTATCGTAACCTGTTTCACACATATTGCGGCCTTCGTCCTTGCTGTATGATCCAAGGCTTCCATCTGCTTTGTAGTAAGCGTTCACACGGGGGGAACAAATAGTCCCGTCTTTTTGTAGATAAATTTTCTCAAAATATCTCCATCCGTCGTCCGCGTAAATACTAGCGAAAGAAATAAAACTAACTGCGATCAGAAAAAACAGTTTCTTCATAAAAACCCTCCATGACTTGAGTGCTCTATACTATCGCAAAGTAATAGTATTTGTCAAGAACTTATTATGGTGTATGTCTATTCCTAAAAGAGCACGCTGATTGACAAAAGAATCTCTCTGTATTATCGAGGAGTTATGCCTAAGAGTGCAACAAGGGTTGTTAAGGTCGGGGGAGTTATGGTGGGCGGTGGGCGTCCTGTCAGGGTTCAGTCCATGACCAACACAGATACCTCAAGATTTTTGGAGACGTTCACTCAGGTCGAGGAACTTATAGGAGCCGGCTGCGACATAGTTCGTCTTGGCGTCAGCGACTTAAGGTCGCTGGAATCTTTTTTAAAGATACAATCAAAAGTGGACGTCCCATTGGTTGCCGATATCCACTTTGATGGGAAACTTGCTCTTAAATGTATAGAAAGAGGGTGTGCTGGAGTAAGAATAAATCCCGGAAATATCGGCGGAAAAGAACTTGTTGAAAAAATTGTACTCGCCGCAAAAAAGAACGGTACAGCGATAAGGATAGGGGTTAACTCAGGCTCTCTTGAAAAGGAACTTCTTAAAAAATATAAACGCCCAACGCCTCAAGCGTTGGCGGAATCCGCTTTAAATTGGGCGCAGTTCTTTGAAAAACTAAAATTCTATAATTTTAAGGTCTCAATAAAATCCTCTGACATTGAAGACATGGTAAAAGCCAATATATTGTTCTCAAAAAAGTCAAAAGCACCTTTACATATAGGATTAACGGAAGCCGGGACTTTAATAAGCGGGCTAATACGCTCAACACTCGCTGTTGGAGAGCTGCTAAAGAAAGGAATAGGGAATACGATCAGGATATCCTTATCCTCAAATCCTGTTAACGAGGTCGCGGCAGGCATTGAGCTTTTGAAATCTTTGGGGTTAAGAAAAGGCTTAAAAGTTATTTCATGTCCGACTTGCGCCCGCACGGGTATTGATGTTATATCGATGGCGGAACAGGTTGAACGTGAATTCTCGCAGGTTAAAACTCCTCTCAGTGTTGCTGTAATGGGCTGTGTTGTCAACGGCCCCGGAGAGGCAAAAGAGGCTGATATTGGTGTCGCCGGCGGGAAAAACAGCGCTGTGATTTTTGTTAACGGCGAGATAGTAAAAAAAGTTTCTGCAGCTGAGGCGTACAACGAGCTTTGTTTTTATATAGAAAAGAAACTTAAAGGAGTGCGAAAGTAATGGCTGAAAGAATAACGACAAGAACGGATGATTTCGCGCAATGGTATGTGGACGTAGTTACACAGGCAAAGCTTGCGGATTATTCACCGGTGAAGGGATGTATGGTAATTCGCCCGAACGGTTACGCGATATGGGAAAAAATTCAGCGACAGCTGGATGATATGTTCAAGGAAACAGGACACGTTAACGCGTATTTTCCTCTTTTTATTCCAGAAAGTTTCCTGAAAAAAGAGGCTGAACACGTTGAAGGTTTTGCTCCTGAATGCGCTGTTGTTACTCACGGCGGCGGAAAGAAATTAGAGGAGCCTTTGATAATCCGCCCGACGAGTGAAACAATAGTAAACGCGATGTTCTCAAAATGGATACAGTCTTACAGGGACCTTCCAATGCT
>JAZDEK010000024.1:0-15741 GCA_043808895.1 Pseudomonadota bacterium | reverse complement strand
ATTTGGGAAACGTAAAAAATCCTTATTTAAGTGATAAAGTTTTCATTTCCCAGATTGAACAGGAGTTCGTGACCAAGGTGAGCTCAAAAATGGAGTTAGTCCAAAAAGGATATTATCAGGACGAAGTTTTTGGAAATTCAGGGCCTGTTCCTCCTAGAGTCGGAGAGCCCACGACTTACACTATTATGTGGTATGTGAAGAATATGAGATTCCTTATTTTCCCGGCGTAGTATAAGCGCGACACCTCCGGGTGATTTACAAATGGTGTTGTTATGACGCTCACAAAAAGTGCCAATGCGAGTATCAAAAAAACTTTGTTTAACGGGTGAGATACGAAAATATTTTCATCGTAAACGATGTATTCATATAGCCCCACAAAGATAGTGAGAATTATTCCTGTCCATCCGAATATCTCCATTCCGGCCATGGAAACGCAGAGGCTAAAAAGGTACATGAAGTACATTACGGGAAGAATCTTGAGCGCTAGGTTATATAGGAACTTCATAATAATTATCAATGGTTCTACTTAAGTTTCTGTTTGTTTGCTACTCAAACTATAAATCTTTCGTTTAAAAGTGAAAAATGTTTTAGGGTCTTCAATAAAAGTGAATAATACTAAGCAGATACAAGGTCGCATCTCCTATGGTTGGTGCGGATCACACTCTTTTGATGTTCTTCTCTATTAAATCCTTTACCCCATTATCATCAAGACCGGTCCTTGCCATGCCTTCCTTTACGGCGGTAAGTGCAGCAGCTTTTGCTACCCTGAAATGAAGGTTGGGTTCATCTATCCTTGGTACAACATAGTCGGGAGTTAATCCCTTTTCTTTTGCCACTAAAGCAATTTCTTTTGCGACCTCAAAGGCCATTCCCCAACTTATGCCTTTTGCCCTTACGTCCAGTGCACCCCTGAACATGCCCGGGAACACAAGCGCGTTATTGGCCTGATTTGGATAATCGCTTCTGCCGGTAGCCACCACAGCGGCGCCAGCTTCTTTAGCGAGTTTTGGGTCTATTTCAGGAATAGGATTTGCACACGCAAAAACTATTGGAGATTTGCTCATTAATTTTATCCACTCAGGTTTTATCCCACCATATCCCGACTTTGATAAGGCAATAACAGCGTCGACATTTTTAAATGCGTCCTCAAGGCTTATATTTTTACCCGATGGATTTGTTTCGTCACATATCATTTTTATTCTTGGAACATTCATGATATCCGGACGGTGGGTGCCCAATATGCCTTTTGAATTAAAGACCTTGAATTGTTTTGGGTCAACGCCCACATGTTTTAACAAAAGATAAACAGATGTGTTGGCCGCCCCCGAGCCAAGTAGTACTATATTAGCATTAGAGAGTTTTCTTCCCGTAATTTCCAAAGCATTCAAGAGCGCTGCCACAATTATAGTCGCTGTACCCTGCTGGTCATCATGCCACACGGGGACATCAAGTTCCTCTATTAATCTATCAAGAATATCATAACAACGAGGGATAGAGATATCTTCAAGGTTTATTCCGCCAAATCCGTATTGAATGGATTTTACGACCTTGACTATCTCTTCAACTGACAGAGATGAAACTGCAAGTGGTACAGCGTCTAATTTTCCAAAGTGCGAGAATATTTGCGCCTTACCTTCAAGTAGCGGCATGGACGCAAGTGGTCCTATGTCGCCAAGTCCAAGCACTCTACTCCCATCGCTGATGACAGCAACACTATTCCACTTCCATGTAAGGTCATATGCTTTAATAGGATCAGCTGATATCTCGAGACAAGGTTCAGCAACACCCGGAGTATATAGTAATGGTAAGTTATCGAATGTAAGTGGCGTTTTTTCTCCCATAAAGAGTTTGCCTTTTAACTTTTTGTGCAGATCCATTGCTTCTTTTTTCATAGTATATTTTTCTCCCTGCACTTATATAACACAGGATTAGAGCAGGAAGAAGCATCAGGTATATTGATTTCTATGGGTGGTCAACGAGAATTCTCTAAAAACACTATTAATATCAATGACTTTCACGATTTGAAAATTCATTGACAATTTTGAAACAGCTCTATAAAACTGACTTATTACTGACCCCACCCCTGGCGGTAGCACGCCTGAAATCACAATGGAAAAAAGATTAAGCGAAACAGATGTCCTTAAAGATGTAACGGCAAAACTTGAATCTGCCGGCATTCCTTATATGCTCACAGGATCTTTTGCAGTGGGGTACTATGTTCAGCCCAGAATGACAAGAGATGTGGACTTGGTTGTTGCCATTAAGGAAGATGACATAAGCACTCTCGAGAAGCTTTTTTCGGGTGATTATTATATCTCGAAACAATCCATCATTAATGCCGTTAAAAATGCCTCGATGTTTAACATAATACATGAACAAGCCGTTACAAAAGTAGATCTTATAGTAAGAAAAAATACCGAATACAGAATTACGGAATTTGAAAGAAGAAAGAAAGTTAAATTCGCCGATTTTTACGTTTTTATTGTGAGTAAAGAGGATCTGATCTTGTCTAAAATGATCTGGTCCAAAGATACTAGATCTGAACTTCAACTTAGGGACATAAAAAACCTCATGCTTACCCCCTATGATGAGGAATATGTAGATAAATGGATTAAAAAACTTGGGTTGGCCAAATGACAGATACAGATAAAAAAACAGAGAAACTGTACCGCAAAATGCTACTTGCTCTATCCGGAGAAGAAAGAATGGAGATGTGTTTTAGTATGTTAAACTCAGCGAAGAAAATAATAATATCTTCACTGCCAGTTAATTTAACGCCTAAAGAAGTAAAACGGGAGCTTTTCCTTAGGCTTTACGGCAGTGATTTTAATGAAGATGAAAAGAAAAAAATAATCCAGCACATAACCGCGGCATGAGTTCTAAATGACTGAAGATAAAAAAATAGTAATCGAACACGGAATTCTTGATCTTATAGAGCAGGACGGTCGTGTTACTCAAACCGAACTTGCTCGAAGCCTTAGAGTTTCCATCGGTCTTGTTAACGCTTATCTAAGGAACCTTGTGAGCAAAGGCTACGTTAAGGTGAGTAACGTTAAGGCTTCTACTATAAAGTACATGCTGACCCCGGAAGGCTTATCGCAAAAATACCACCTTACTCGTTCCTATATGACACGCAGCCTTGATTATTACCGTCGGATAAAACAGGCGGTGGAATCAAGGATTCTACGATTGAAATTAGAGGAAGTCCGTACGGTAGTTTTTGTCGGTAACGGCGAGATAGCCGAAATTATGCTCCTGTATGTAGGCGATACGAAAATGAAAGTATTAGAGATATTCTCCGACGATGTTAAGACCCCTGAAGAAAGAATATTTTTTGGTTATAAAATCCGTCCCATGAACGAGCTTAACTCGTTCTTAAAGGATAACGACGTGGATAAGATACTCCTTAACTACTTTGAAGAGATAGAAGAGAAAGAAAAACTTCTGTTAAGTATGGGCGTTGAATCATCAAAAATAGACGCTAAATGGTAAACGCCTATATCCGGAGCTTGAAATAAAATGAGACTTTCCCAGAAACAAGTAGACGTTATAAAACAAGCGGCGGGAAAATGCATCCGTTATGTCGGGGCAAAAGTGTTCCTTTTTGGCTCAAGGGCGGACGATTCTAAAAAAGGTGGCGATATAGATCTCTTGTTTGAGATCCCTGGGTTTTCCGGCGACAGTTTAAGGATGAAGCTGGATTTTATGACGGAGTACTCAAAGCATTTGGACGAGGAAAAAATAGATATCACTATTTATGATCCAACGAACCCCAAAGACGAAAACAAGATCTTTGTTAATACGATAGGTAAAAAAATACTGCTCTGGGAAGAAAATCAAAAGGCCGGAGGTTAACACATGGAACACTCGGATAATTTTAAAGACTCTGTGGATAAAATGGGGAAAGCCTTATTGGTGCTTATGGATGTTATATCCCACACAGCGTCGTACGATACAAAAAAGGTGTATACGCCAAGGGAGCTCGAGGCATACGACTCTTTGACGATCAGGTTCCTGCGCGCGTACGAGATCTTTGTTGGCAATGTGTTGAAGTCCTGTGATTTTATGTTCGAGAACGCCTCTATTGGAGAGCTTAAGGACCGTCTTAACAGGGCGGAGAAAAGGGGTATTTTGGATAATGTTGATGAGTGGATGAATATGAGGAGGATAAGGAACGTTATCGCCCATGAATATGTGGCGGAAAAACTGTATGAAATGGATAAATCCATACGCATATGGGCAAAGATGTTACAGCAAGCCTTTGAAAAGGTTAAAAGCGTCAAGTAAGGACAATCATTATGAAACTACTTAACAAGTCAAAGTTAAAATCTCTTATAAGCAAAGGCGAAACTGGTGTTTTGGAATTTAAGAAAAACTTTGGCCAAGAAGTAATTGTTTCTATAAGTGCTTTTGCTAATAGTAAGGGTGGACGTGTTTTAATTGGCGTTGATGACGGTGGGAAAATAGTAGGTGTTAATATTGCAGAAGAAACAATTCAGCACTGGATTAATGAAATTAAACAAAAGACTGATCCTTGCATAATCCCTGATGCGGAGGTGGTAGTTGTTAATAAAAAAACGGTAGTTGTGTTATCTGTGAAAGAATTTCCAGTGAAACCTGTCTCTGTACAGGGTCGGTATTACAAAAGGGTCTCGAATTCAAATCACAAACTCACGTTGAATGGAATTTATGATTTATATATAAAGGCTTTTAATTTAAGCTGGGATTACCATACTGATCCTCAGCTTTCATTGAATAATATTTCTAGCGCCAAGGTACAAAAGCTTATATCTTTTATAAACAATCAACACGGTAAGTCTATTAAGAATGATGTTGTCCGGTTTTTAAAAAAGCACGAATTACTGCGAGAAGGGAAATTAACCAGGGCTGCATATTTGCTTTTTGTAGGGGATATAAGTGCATTAACCAGTATTCAAGCAGGAAGATTTAAGAGTCAAACCAAGATTATTGATAATGTAACAATACAAACGGACCTGTTTTCAGAAGTTGACTTGGTGATTGATTTTATCAAAAAGCATTTGATGACAGAGTACGTAATTACTGGAAAAGCCAAAAGAGAAGAACGTTACGATTATCCACTAGAGGCCATAAGAGAGATAGTTTTGAATATGATAGTTCATCGTGACTACCAAGATTCTGGTGATTCAATTATAAAAATATTTGATGATAGAATTGAATTTTTTAATCCAGGAAAATTAACAGAAGGTTTGACTGTAGAAAAACTTTTATCCGACAATTATTCTCCTAAGGCCAGAAATAAGCTGATAAACTTAATGTTTAAAGAGGCTGGATTGGTAGAAAAATATGGTTCAGGTATCAGACGTATTATGGAGAACTGCAAGAGTCATGGCAAATGTGAGGTACACTTTGAAAATATGCAACACGGGTTTAGGGTTATATTAAGCAAAGAGGTAAATGGTCCTGTAAATGGTCCTGTAAATGGTCCTGTAAATGGCCCTGTAAATCGGTTGAACAAGGTTGTTTCTTTGATTGAAAAAAATCCTGAAATAACGTTACTCCAAATTGCCAAATTTTGTGATGTTGGTGTCACAACTACAAAAAGGGACTTAGAAAAGCTTAAGAAACAAGGGGTTATAATTCGTGTTGGGTCTGATAAAAAGGGACATTGGGAACTAGTAAAATATTCTGGGGGGGAATAATGTCTGAAGTAAAAACAATGGAATTCATTGATCTAAAAGTACAATACAGGCTTTACAAAAAAGAAATTGACCAGAAGATACAGAACAACATCGATAATGCCACCTTTATTAACGGAAAGGACGTTACGGAACTTGAGAATAAATTGGCCGAGTACACCGGCGTAAAATACGCTGTAGGGTGTTCCTCCGGAACGGACGCTTTATGGATACCGCTTTTGGCTTATGGCGTGAAACAGGGCGATGAAATTATAACAACGCCTTTTACTTTTGCCGCAACGGTTGAGGTAATTGCAATGTGCGGGGCGAAACCTGTTTTTGTGGATATAGATGAAAAAACCTACAATATTGATGTAACCCAAATAGAGAAAAAAATAACTCCTCGTACGCGCGGCATAATCACGGTTTCTTTATACGGACAATGCGCGGACATGGATAAAATTAATGAGATCGCAAAAAAACATGGGCTATTCGTTATAGAGGACGGATGCCAGTCTTTTGGTGCTGTTTATAAGGGGAAAAAATCCTGCGGACTAAGTGATGTCGGCGCGACATCTTTCTTCCCATCAAAACCTCTTGGCTGCTACGGCGACGGTGGGATGATATTTACGAACAATAAAGAACTAGCTGATAAAATGCGTTCCATTGTGAATCACGGCCAGCAGGGACGATACAATCACGTTTACCTTGGGCTTAATTTTAGATTAGATACGTTGCAGGCAGGAATAATGCTCGCAAAGTTCGAACATTTTGACAAAGAGGCCAACGACCGTCACAGGATAGGCGGTATGTACTCAGAGATGCTAAACAGTATAGCCCCCGGCAAGAACACCGGTGTAATCACTCCGTATATTGCGGACTACACAACACGTTGTGTTTATGCTCAGTACTCAATAATGATTGAAAATAGAGACGCTGTGTCGAAAAAACTTGGCGAGAAAGGCATACCAACAGCAGTACATTATCCCGTCCCAATGCATCTGCAGCCTGCGTACAAATATCTTGAACACAGCGCGGGAGACTTTCCGGTCAGCGAGAATGTAGGAAAGAAAATATTAAGTTTACCGATGCATCCGTTCTTAAAAGAAGAGGATGTTAAGTTGGTGACTAGATCGGTTATGGAGTGCAGGTCATAATGTTGCTGATAAACTCATCGCCAAAAGACGCATTAAAGATATTCCAACCATTCCTGCCGATATTCGTTCCTGTTGGCCCAGGCTATCTTGTCGCAGCTTGCAGAAAAAATAACATCAACGTTGAGTTAATTGATGAACAGGTTGAAGATAATGTCCTGAACAAGATAAAAGCATATACACAAAGGACGGAGCGTCCTTATATTTTTGGTTTTAGCGTTCTAACTGCAGCAGTTAAAAGCGCGTTGTTACTTTCTAAACAAATTAAGACCATGTATCCGGATTCGGTAATTGTTTTTGGCGGTGTTCATCCAACAGCTATGCCCGACGAAATGTTGTCTTATGACCAAGTAGATATTGTTGTTAGGGGCGAAGGAGAAAAAATAATCCCTAAACTTTATCACAGCATAAAAAAGGGTGAGAACCTTCAGGGTATGCAGGGCGTGTCGTACAAGAATGGCAAAAATATAGTTCATAATCCAATGGGCCAGATAATTACGGATCTGGATAGCATTCCGCTATTCCCGTACGACCTATTCGCGAACAACGAAAGGTATGACATGGGCTTTGTTGTAAGTTCCAGGGGCTGCCCATATAAATGCATTTTCTGCAGTAACAGGGTAACTACTAGCTCTGCTTACAGGTATAGGTCCAACGAAAGTATAGTCGGTGAACTTGAGAAATTAAATTCAGAATATAAGAAGAATTTTGTGCTATTCCTGGACGATAACTTTTTAGTGAATAAGGAAAGGATATATTCTTTAACTAAAAATATACGAGACAAAGGCCTACATAACAAAATGACGTTCAGTTTCCAAGCACGCGGCGATAACGTGGACAAAGAACTGTTGGAAGACCTCTATCGTTCAGGTTTTAAAAGTATTTTCTTTGGAATAGAGACCGCTTCTGATGAGCTTCTTAAGATCGTAAAGAAAGGCGAAACGCTTGAAGAAATAATAGACGCTGTTAACCTGTCAAAAAAGATCGGGTTCCATGTAAGCGCCACTTTTATGTACGGTCTACCGACGGAAAACCATCAGGACAGAATGAAATCTCTAAGATTAAGTAAGGCGCTGGATCTAGATATGGTCAGGTTCAATAATGCGACCCCTTATCCCGGTACCGAACTATATACGATCGCAAATAACGAAAAGAGGCTGAAGATAATAGGGTCGTATGAGAATTTTAACTCAGTCTCCACTTTCATAGAGAGTCCATTTAAAAAGATACCGTTTTCTTATGTGCCGGAGGGAAACACTGAGGCACAGATAAGGAACGACATCCTTTTCAGTTATCTTGCCTTTTACATGGACATCAATAAGGTAAAAAAGATATTTGCCAACCCCAGCCAGGGAGTTGGATGGTTCAATGCAGGACGTAAATTGATGGAGTTAATCAAGAAGGTTCCTTCTATAGCTATGTTATCTATTTATATGGCGATCAAATATACCGAACTTTTGTTCAATGTACTCCTGTCGCGCGATTCTCTTATTACCTGGCGGGAAGCGACCGAGATCATAAAGACCAGGGAAAACAAGGGGCGTTAAATGAACAACATTTCATTATCTGTTATTATGCCTGCCCTTAACGAAGAGCGTAATATACAAGAGGCGGTCCTTTCAACTTTATCTGCGTTCAACGACTATGGGGTCAATGGTGAGATAATAGTGGTAAACGATGGAAGCTCCGATGCGACAAAGCAACTTGTAGAAGAGATATCAAAGGACCATAAACACGTCCGCCTGATAGATCATCACAGACCCATGGGTATTGGTTATTCCTTTATGGACGGTGTAAGAAAGGCACATGGTGACGTAGTGGTGATGTTCCCTGGTGATAACGAGAACGATCCTAACGACGCAGTGTCTTTCTTTAAATTAATGGACCAGGTGGACGTGGTAATCCCGTTCGTACACAATATTGAAGTTAGGAACAAGGTACGGAGAACAATATCGTCTCTATACCGTTTCATAATCAATATGTCGTTCGGTATTAATCTTAACTACACTAACGGAACCGTCTTTTATAGACGGTGTATACTGGATAACGTGGAGATCAACAGCAAGGGTTTCTTTTATCAGGCAGAATTATTGATAAGGCTTCTTCGTAAAGGTTATCTATATGCAGAGGTTCCAAATTTTTTATCCAAAAGGAACACAGGTAAATCCAAGGCAATTAGTTTCAAATCTTTAATGAACGTAATGAAGAATTATTTGATGCTTGTCTACAGGATCCACATATTAAGGGTCGAGTCCAGAAGGCAATATAGAAAGCTTGCACAAAACTCGGTGTCCTACACAAAGTATAATTCTTTACATACAGGGAGGTAGTTTGAGTACCAACAAAAAAGAACTGATCTTAGATGGCCATAAATTGTTATGGCATCGCGATAGGCTTGAAGCATGGTTAAAGGGCGAAAGGGTCGCACCTATAACAATAGATTGTGCTCTCACCAGGGCATGTTCTTATAACTGCGTTTATTGCTACGGAACACTCCAGGACAATCAAGGATTTAATTTAAACAAGGATGTTATCTTTAGGTTCCTTGATGATGCCGCAGAGATAGGCGTTAAGGCTATCAGTTTTGTCAGCGACGGAGAAAGCACGTGCTGTCCTCATTTAGAGGACGCAATACTGCGCGGAAAGTCCAACGGTATAGACATGGCTCTTGGAACGAATGGCTTCTTGTTAAAGGACGAAAGACTTGAAGAGATCCTTCCGGCACTGACCTATTTAAGGTTCAATATTTCGGCCGGTACTCCTGAAAGATATGCAAAGATACACGGTGTAAAAGAAGAAGCATATTACAAGGTAAAAGAGACCATAAGGAAGTGTGTCGCTATAAAGAAAGCCAAGAAGCTTGATACGACCATAGGCCTTCAAATGGTACTTATGCCTCAATACGCTGACGATGTAATTCCTCTTGCCACTTTTGGCAAAGAACTTGGCGTGGATTATCTGGTAGTAAAACACTGCTCTGACGACGAGAACGGGGCACTAGGTGTAGATTATGATAAGTACAATAGCTTGGTTGAAATACTAAAAACAGCCGAGAGCATGTCCACCGACGACTATTCTGTAAAGGCCAAGTGGTCAAAGATATTAAGCGGCGGTAAAAGAAAATACACAAAATGTTATGCAGCGCCATTCATGATACAGATGTCTGGATCCGGCTTGGTCGCTCCATGCGGATTCCTGTTCAATGATAAATATAAGGACAAATTCCACATTGGTAATATTGCCGAAAAGTCATTCAAGGAAATATGGAAGAGCGAACGATACTGGGAAGTAATGAACTACATAGTTTCTGATAAATTCGACGCCAGGCATGATTGTGGCACGCTTTGTCTTCAGCACAAGGTTAATGAGTTCCTGTGGGACCTAAAGCAGGGCGATGTTAAATTGTCCTCTCCTTCCGGCGAACCGCCAATGCACGTTAATTTTATATGATAGAGTCCAAGATAATCTTTAACGCCGCGTATCTTTTTATCGCTGTATTTGCGGTACATGTTGTTTATTGGAGAACGATGAAACCTAAAAAACAGATGTCGCCGTTGTTTTATATTTTCATATTGGTTCCAATAATGGTGTTAAGCCTGCTCGGCTACAACGGAATATTAAATAACAGCGATACGATTTTGATTTCTGTATTATATATTGCTCTGGCGCTGGCTTATATCCAGACGTATCCGGCTATACAGGCTAATAGTCCGTCTCTGTATCTAGTTAATCTGATCGGAAAGACAAAACAGGGGCTTTCTGTTGCGGAAATAGAGCGAGGGTTGGGAAAAAAGCAGCTAATAGATGTAAAGGTGAGCGAGCTTGAGGACGAAAAACTAATAACAGTTTCTGATAATTCTATGATGGAACTAAAACCTAAAGGCAAAGTGCTTGCCCTTGTTTTCATTTGTTACCGTGCTTTTTTAGGCATTAGTGAGGGCAGGGGCTAATATACATGAATATTTCAGTTATAAACACTTTATACTTTTTGTTCATTATGGCGGTTGTTTTTGTTATTGTACACATGTTGCTCGTCAGATGCTGCTCGCTTTTTCAAGTCAGATGGTCGAATCAAAAATTGCTAATGGTATATTCTGTCTTCTTTAATGTGCCATTTATACTGCTCTGTTATTTATTCGTTTCTAATATCAGTTTTACGGTTCTGCTATATATGCTGCTCGTAATGAATTGCGGCATATATTTTTATTTCCACTTCTTTAATATGAGCGAGACAGCAAGAAGAATAAAGATATTGGTCGGCATGTATAAGAAAGAAATAAGAACGGTTGCTGATGTGAACAGATTTTATAATTACGACGAGGCGTTAAATGTCCGGCTGGATCGCCTGGTGCAGTTATCGCAATTGCAGAAGGTTGATAACAGTCGTTACGTAGTGGACAACAGGTTGTTCTACGTTATTTCGCTAGTGATAATGTCGTTCAGGCGTCTTTTGGGGGTGAGTTAATATGGGTAATAAGAGAGTAATGGTCACAGGCGGCTGTGGTTTTATAGGCTCCCACTTGACCGATCTGTTGCTGGAAAAAGGGATGGACGTTACTGTAATCGATAACTTTAGCACCGGAAGACCAGGGAACCTGGAGCATCAAAAAGGGAACAAAGCATTGAGAGTAATAGAAGCTGATATTTCTAATTACGAGACTATTGAAAAATATTTTGAAGGGATGGACATAGTCTTTCATCTGGCTGCACTGGCCGACATTGTCCCCTCAATAGAAAATCCGGTGGCTTACCACAGGGCGAATGTCGACGGAACAGTTAACGTCCTTATGGCGTCCAGAAAATATAATATTAAAAGATTTGTGTATGCAGCATCGTCGTCTTGTTACGGTATTCCTGATAATTATCCTACCAAAGAGACCGACCAGATGAGACCTCAGTATCCGTATGCGCTGACAAAGAACGTTGGTGAACAATATGTTATGCATTGGGGACAATTATATAAATTGCCGGTGGTCTCGCTCAGACTATTCAATGTCTATGGTCCTCGCTCCAGGACATCCGGCACTTATGGCGCTGTTTTTGGCGTGTTCTTAAAACAGAAGTTGGAGAAAAAACCATTTACAGTTGTTGGCGACGGAACACAGACCAGGGATTTTACATATGTTACAGATGTAGCGAACGCTTTCTGTACGGCCGCGAATTCTGATATCACTAACGAAATAATGAACGTTGGTAGCGGCGGCACCTACAGCGTTAATATGCTGATAGAGTTATTGCAGGGAGAAAAAGTTTATATTCCTAAACGTCCAGGAGAGCCGGACTGCACATACGCAGATACGAGCAAGATACGAAGGTTGTTAAAGTGGGAGCCTAAGGTTTCCTTTAAAGAAGGTGTAGGCAGGGTCGTTGAGAACATAGAATATTGGAGAGAAGCGCCTCTTTGGGATCAAGGGTCAATTGATAAAGCGACAAAGACCTGGTTCAAATATCTATCATGAACAAAGCGGTTTTTTTTGATAAAGACGGAGTGCTGAACCTTGATAAAGGGTTCGACGGTAAATGGAATAATGTCGAGCTTTATTCGGAAGCAGGCCCCACGATAAGTTATTTAAGAGGATTGGGATATAAGATATTCGTGATAACGAACCAGACGGTGATAGCAAGAGGACTTTCAACAGAGGCTATTCTGAACGATGAACTGATACAATTCCAGCGTCTATTACTGGAGCAAGATAAAAAAGCTTTGATAGATAAAATATATTACTGCCCTCATCATCCTAACGCTGACTTGGTCATGTACAGGACAAATTGTGAATGTCGTAAACCTAAACCCGGGATGTTGCTAAAAGCCAGCAAGGAATACGATCTTGACCTTAAGAAAAGCTACGTCGTGGGCGATAGGATATCTGATATTATCGCCGGTCATTTGGCTGGATGTATAACTGTTCAGTGTCTTACAGGGCAGCATGATGAAAAGATGATAGAGACCGACCTTAAGATAAAAGAAGAAATAAGACCAGAACACACAATAAAGAGCTTAAGTGAATTAAGGAAAATAATACTGTCATGAATACAGCGATGATACTTTGCGCGGGGTTCGGTAAACGTATGGAGTCATTCACCAAGGATACTCCAAAACCAATGCTCCCTATAATGAACAAACCTATACTTGAGCACACGATACGTCATCTTGCTGAACTAGGGTTCACGAATATAGTGATAAACCTTCATTATCTGCCGGAACAAATAACCGAGTACTTTAGGGATGGAAAAGACTTCGGTGTTAATATCCATTACAGCTACGAAAATGAACCACTGGGTACTGCCGGCGCTGTAAAGAAAGTCGAATCAATACTGAAGAATGAAAAAGGTTTTTTGGTCCTATACGGAGACGTGGTTTGTAATGAGAACTATTATAACTTGCTTCAGTTCCATAGATCAAAAAAGAATGCAATCGCTACCATTGTCCTCCACGAAAGAAAAAGCTCAAATAGCGTTGTAGAAATGGACTCTGATAATAAAATAATAAGGTTTATCGAGAGACCAAAAGATCCCGTTACTGACAAAAAACAGGATTGGGTGAATTCCGGGCTTTATTGTTTTAGATCAGACATATTGAATTATATTCCGCAGGGTGTGTATTGTGATTTCCCAAAGGACGTATTTCCTAAGTTGGTTGAACAAGGAAATATTTACGGCTATCCGCTTACCGCGTATAGATGCGCAATAGATTCGCCGGAAAGATATGCCGAGGCCGAAGCCAAAGCCAAAGCCGATTTTCCTAACTTTTTAAAAAGGAGATAAGCACATGAAACTAGCAACCGTTATTCAATCACACCGCGATAAAATGAACGAATCATTACTGACCGCTGAATTTAAACAGGACAATAACAACGTCGGTATAGATAAATGGTTCGAATCGGTCTTAAATAGATTGCAAGAGATAAAAACAAAGCAGGGGCGATTGTTCTTTATAGGGAACGGCGCTTCATCGTCCATGTCGTCACATTTTGCTGTCGATTTTACAAAGAACGCTGGGATACCATCTTTTTCCAACAACGAGGGAACGCTACTCACATGCTTCAGTAATGATTTTTCATATGAAACAGCTTACATGGAAATATTGAAACGATACATGAAGCCGGGTGACGCCTTGATAGCTATAAGCAGTTCAGGCAAGTCAAAGAACATAATAAATGCAGTTGATTTTGTAAGGTCGAATTTTCCGCAGAACATGGTCATAGGTCTTAGCGGTTTTAAGACCAACAACCCATTAAGCACAGCGTCCAATTACAGCCTTTATATAAACGCTGACGAATATGGTTTTGTTGAGTCGGGGCACGCGTATTATCTACACATGCTGATAGATGTGTTCATGAAAGAATTCAATTAAAGAGGTTTGAACGATGCGAGAATCAGACAAGTACAAAATTGATAGCCACAAATTGATGTATCATCCAAAAATGGTCACAGGATGGCTTGATTCTGTGGATGACTGGGAAAAAGCAAAAAAAGTATATCCAATATACATGGAGATATCCCCCGTCGGGTATTGCAACCATCGATGTACTTTTTGCGCTCTGGATTTTATGGAATATGCCAATAGTAAATTAGATCCTCAAGTTCTGAAAGAAAGATTAAAAGAAATGGCGCCCCTTGGTGTTAAAAGCGTTATGTTCGCCGGTGAGGGAGAGCCAACACTTTATAAGGAATTGCCGGAAGTTTTGGACCTTTGTACAGAGCTCGGTATAGATACTTCTCTTACTACCAATATTGTCCCGTTCACTGAAAAGAACACCGACTCTTTTGTAAGGAACTGTAAGTGGATAAAAGTCAGTATAAATGCCGGTACAGCGGAGAGATATGCAAAGATACACAGGACAGATGAAAAAGATTTTTCTAAAGCCATAGATAACATGAAAAGATGCGTCGCACTTAAAAAAGAAAAGGGTTATACATGCACGTTAGGCGGTCAGATACTTTTAGTAGACGACAACTATGATACTACCGTCGATCTAGCCAGGCTACTTAAGGACATTGGTTTTGATTATCTGGTGGTAAAACCATATTCCCAGCATCTTTCAAGCATAACGACCAAATATAAGGACATAGATTACTCCAAGTATCTCTATTTGAACGATGAATTGGAGAAATTCAATTCCAGGGACTTCAAAGTTATTTTTAGATTAGATACGATGAATAAACTATTGGTCCATCCGGACAGATACCAAAAGTGTAACGCTGTGCCGTTTTTCTGGGCTTATATCATGGCCAACGGCGATGTTTACGGGTGCAGCGCTTTCCTTGGTGACAAGAATTTTATGTACGGTAACATCCATCAGAACAGTTTTAAGGAAATCTGGGAAGGTGAAAAAAGACGACAGGGTTATGTGTATACGAAAGAAAAACTCAATATAGATGAATGCAGGATCAACTGCCGCATGGATGAGGTGAACAGGTATTTATGGGAATTAGTGAACCCGTCACATCACGTCAATTTTATATGAGGTGAAAAATGAAAGTATCCGGAAAGATAATTTACGACGATAAACAACAGCTGATGAGCGTTATCAGTGAAGCCAGAAAGAACGGCAACAAGATCGTTCTGTGTGGTGGCCACTTCAACGTTATACATCCCGGGCATCTTAGGTTCATAGAGTTCGCAAAGAAACAAGGTGATTATCTGGTAATAGCTATCCAGGGTAACACCAGGATAGAACAACGTGTAAACGATAAGTTCTTTAACCAAGAACAAAGGGCTATGGGCGCTGCTTCATTAGAATACGTGGACAAGGTTTTCGTGTTCAATAATACTGACCTTCTTGATGTTCTGCAAACAGTTCAACCGAACATATATGTCAAAGGAGAAGAGTTCTCCAGAAAGATGGACGAGATAAAGGACGAGATCGATATAATTGAAAAACATGGCGGCAAAGTTGTTTTTAGTTCCGGTGATTCCAGCAACGCTG
>JAZDEK010000023.1:0-2708 GCA_043808895.1 Pseudomonadota bacterium | reverse complement strand
CGGGCACAGTGTTTTCCGCTTCTCCTAGTATAATATGATCCACATCCTCGAATTCTTTTTCACGTGACGAGAAAAGCGGGCCGCCGCCTACTACTTTCTTGTTGAACTTTTTGCATCTTTTGATCGTCTCAAGTGTGCTTTTGTTTTGAACTGACATAGCTCCAATAAAAACTATATCGGCGTTCAATATGTCCTGGTCCTTCAGCTCCCTGACGTTAATATCCACAAGTTTTTTGTTCCACTTTTCCGGCAACATGGAAGCAACCGTTAAAAGTCCCAAAGGCGGATACACAGTTTTGGAGCAGAGGAAAGACAAAGAATGCTTAAAACTCCAGAATGTATTGTCCGGGTGTTTTGGGTAGACAAGCAAAATATTCACTAAACACCCCTCAAAACACTTATTGTCTACCTATTGTCGACAAAAGTCAATGTTTAATACGTCATTTTATAGACGTTCTTTGAAGTCTTTATATCCAAAACTACGGATCACTTTTAGTTCATCAGCGTCGGTATCATAAATCGCTATCGTCGGAAGATTTAATCCGTTGAAAGTATTCGTTTTAACCATGGAGTAGTGCGTCATATCTGTAAAAATTATTTTGTCTCCGACGTTTAATGGCTTATCAAACGAGTAATCACCGATGATATCGCCGGCAAGGCAGGACATTCCGCCCAATCTATATGTATATTTTTTTTCGTTCGATTTTCCTGAGTTTATAACAAAAGGCCTGTACGGCATTTCAAGAACATCGGGCATGTGGCATGCCGCTGATGTATCAAGCACAGCAATTTGCATTCCGTTCTCTATAATATCCAGGACTTCTGATACAAGAAAGCCTGTGTTAAGTACTACCGCTTCTCCGGGCTCAAGATAAACCTGCACGTTGTATTTCTTTTTAAATTTATTTATGGTGTCAACGAGTAGATCCACTTTGTAATCTTCGCGTGTGATGTGGTGTCCGCCGCCAAAGTTCACATATTTCATTTTAGGGATGAATTCGCCGAATTTTTCTTCAACTGCTGCCAGAGTTCTTACAAGTGGTTCCGCGTTCTGCTCGCACAGTGTGTGAAAGTGAAGGTAAGATATCCCGTCAAGTTCCTGAGGCTTAAAATTCTTTCTTGTAATTCCAAGTCTGGAATTTTTCGCGCATGGGTCGTAAATCTCGGTAGTACCCTCCGAATGTTCGGGGTTTATTCTAAGTCCGAATTCTATATTCTTTTTTTCTTTTGCTTTAAGCGCGAGAGGTTTAAATCTCTTCCATTGTTCAAAAGAATTAAAATCTATATGGTCGGCAAGTTCTAACAATTCTTTAAGATCTTTCTCGCTGTAAGCCGCGGAAAAAACATGTACCTCTCCGCCGAATTCCTCTTTTCCAAGGCGGGCTTCGTTAACAGAACTCGCGCAAGTGCCGCATAAAGTTTTTTTGAGTAACCCGAACGTCGAATACATTGAGAACGCTTTAAGCGCCAACACAACTTTGCATTCTGTGCGCTTAATTACATCGTCTATAATTTTAAGGTTACGGCGTATTAAGGCCTGGTCGACCACAAAATACGGAGTTTGTATCTTACCGCTTTCAACAGATCTTAAAAACTTGTCGCTTCCCATGGTAATCCGTAAGCGTTTAATTTTTCCATGAATGGATCAGGATCAAATTCCTCTACATTATATACGCCGGCTTTTTTCCACACACCTTTTAACATCATCATAGCACCTATCATGGTGGGAACTCCGGTCGTATAAGACACGGCCTGGGTTCCTGTTTCTTTGTAGCTTTCAGCGTGATCGCAGATATTGTAGATGAATTTTTTGAGAGGTTTACCGTCCTTTCCTTCACCCTCTATTTGTACTCCGATAGAAGTTTTGCCGGTGTAATTTTCCCCTAAAGACGCGGGCTCAGGCAGCAGAGCTTTTAAAAATTCAAGCGGAATTACTTTTGTGCCTTTGTAGTCCACAGCGTCAATTCGCGTCATTCCGACATTAACCAGAACTCTCAAATGAGTTAAGTATTGTTCTCCGAACGTCATCCAGAAACGAATTCTTTCTATCTCCGGGAAGTTCTTAACAAGGGATTCCGTTTCTTCATGGAAAAGAAGATAACTCTCTTTGTCGCCCACGCCCGGATAATTTATCGCTTTATGGATGGACATTGGATCTATCTCTATCCATTTTCCGTTCTCGTAGTACTTTCCTTTTTGAGTTATTTCCCTGATATTAATTTCGGGATTAAAATTTGTCGCGAAACTTTTTCCGTGATTTCCGGCGTTGCAGTCAACTATGTCAACATAACGCATCTTTTTGAAATCATGTTTTTTCATGTAGGCTGTAAAGATATTTGTAACGCCTGGGTCAAAACCGCAACCTAAAAGAGCCATTATGCCGGCTTTTTCAAATCTTTCTTTATATGCCCACTGCCATTTATATTCAAATTTAGCCACGTCTTTAGGCTCGTAGTTTGCTGTATCAAGATAGTTTACCTTTGTTTCAAGGCAGGCGTCCATTATGTGAAGATCCTGGTACGGAAGCGCGACATTTATAACAAGCTCTGGTTTAAAGGACTTTATAAGAGCAACTGTTTGTTTTACATCGTCCGCATCAACGGCAGCCGTTTGAATATTTATATTGTAACGTTTCTTAATATCGGCCGCTATCTTGTCGCACTTTGATTTTGTACGGCTGGCCAACATTATCTCGGAAAAGGTCTCAA
>JAZDEK010000022.1:0-2396 GCA_043808895.1 Pseudomonadota bacterium | reverse complement strand
TTTTTTGTGGCCAAAAGCGTCCACTCCAGAGGAGTCGTCCGTAATGGTGCTGTCCTTTAAGTCCCTTATACCTTCCGCGACCACTATCAAATACGTTCCTGCTCTTACGTCGCTGTTACGAACGCGTCTCATGAAAACTTGCTTGTAATGTTCATAAACAATATCAAAATCCACAAGAATTTCCGGAATAAGTATGCAATCAGCGTCCGCAGCAACGCCGCCCCTGAATGCTGTATGTCCCGCATAGCGCCCGAATACTTCCATGACTATCGCTCTATTGTGAGTGCGTCCTGTAGTTCTAAGATCACTTGCGAACCTGGCAATTCTATTTATTGTTGAATCTCCACCCACGCTATAGGTCTGAAGGTCCAAGTCCATCGTCTTTGGCGCATGGATACAAACTATGCCCTGCTCGCTTAGTTCAACCATAACACTACCGGTATCGTCACCGCCGCTGATAACAAGCGCGTCTATTCCGTGTTTTGCGAGTCCCTTTTTTATCCTATCGAATTTCTGAGGGTCTTTTATTTTGCTTATTTTTACCCTTGAGTGTCCAGCCTCTGAACCTGCGATATCGGACGTAAAATCATCCAGCCTCTCTGGTGTTAACGTAATTAATTTATCCATATCCACAAGGTTGTATAAAGACGCGTATCCGTTAGGAATGACTTTCATCTCTATTCCCATACTAAAAGCCAACTGTGCAGCTCCCTTTATAACGGCGTTAAGTCCGCCACAGTCGCCACCGCTGGTTATAAGCCCTATTCTTTTTATTTTAGTCGCAGCCATATCGACCTCCTTGTAACACCAAATTAGTAACACTTTGCGGATAATAAGGCAAGCGCCTTGCCTGAAACAAAAACCTGTTGTAGACTTTTAGTAAGTTAGAACACAGGGGGAATATATGAAATCGAAATATAAACGCCGGATATATCTTATAAACAGAGATTTCCAGACACGCTTTGTCCTTTACACTGCGGCAATAGCTCTTGTTACCATCGCCATTTTCTATGGCATGGTCTATTTCTTCTTTGATGAGCTGGTACTCATAGGCCAACAGTCCGGCTTTCCCGCAGGACACGTTTACTTTAAATTCATAGCCGACAACAAATATGACATGATGAACGTATTCTTTCCCATCGCTTCCGTTACTGTATTCATTATAATAATTTTCTCAGGCGTTCTATTCTCACACAAGATAGCAGGCCCAATATACAGGATGAACACGTACTTAAGATCTATATCCATAGACACACTTACAGCACCTTTAAGTTTCAGAAAAAATGATTTCTTCCAGGAGCTGGCAAGGTCCTACAACAAGAGAGTTTACTTCCTAAGAATGCTTGCGACCAAAGAACCTGACAAACTTATAGACGCTTTGAAACTTAAAAACTCCGAGAAATAAATAAGGAGGTTTTACATTGGAAAGATTGATCAGCTTTCTAGGGTTAGTTTTATTCACGGGAGTAGCAATTCTTCTCAGCAAGAACAGAAAAGCCATAAAAGTAAGGACTATTCTGACAGGAGTGGCGCTACAATTTGTAATTGCCTTCCTGATACTTAAAAGTCCCCTCGCTGGGCATTTCTTTGCATGGACAGGAAGCGTATGCGCAAAGCTGCTTGCGTTTAGCTCAAAGGGTGCCGGGTTTGTGTTCGGCCCCATCGCCAACATAGATCTTTTGGGCAGGACCTTTGGCGCCGAGAATGCTTTTGTGTTCGCTGTGTCTGTAACCAGTACGATCATTTTTATCGCGGCACTTGTTGCGTTCCTCTACCACATAAGGCTCATGCCTATTATAATTTCTCTGCTCGGAAAGATAATGCAAAAGGCAATGGCGATAACGGGGGCTGAATCGGCCGTTTCTGCCGCGAATATATTCTATGGGCAGACAGAGGCTCCGTTCGTTATCCGACCTTATCTGCATAAATTAACACATTCTGAACTCTTCACGATGATGACAGCCGGGTTCGGCACCATGGCGGTAAGTGTTTTTATCGTTTATATAAAGTTCGGTATCCATCCGGTACATCTACTTGCAGCAACGTTCATGGGAGCACCCGCAGCAGTGGTCATGGCAAAGATATTAATGCCTGAAACAGAAAAACGCGCCAATAAGAACGACAACGTTAAGCTCGGGAATGAATATCAGGGCTCGAATTTTATGGACTCAATTTGTCAGGGCGCTGGCGACGGAATGAAGCTTAGCATAAATATAATGGCGATGCTTATCGCTGTGATAGCACTGATAGCTTTATTCAACTACGCGCTGTTAAGCTTGGGTTCTCTGGTCCATGTAGAAGGTTTGTCGCTGGAAAGAATAATGGGTTATATTTGTGCTCCTGTCGCGTGGCTGATGGGAGTCCCCGGAAAAGATATTTTGAGCGTTGGGCAACTG
>JAZDEK010000021.1:0-8346 GCA_043808895.1 Pseudomonadota bacterium | reverse complement strand
GTTCAAAAAAACAAAATGTTCCTGGTCGAGGCACTGTTTTTTTTGTTCGTAAGAGGCGTTAGTGTTTACACCGAGAGCTTTTAACACATCAGCGCTTCCGCATCCGGAAGATACAGAGTGGCGAACTTGTTTTGCAACCCTCACTTTTAATATGGATAGTATCAGGCAGGACGTCAGCGAGATATTAAACGCTTTTTTATTGTCTCCGCCGGTTCCCACGACGTCGAGCAGATCATCATAGGGTGAGTTGAATTTTTTCATTTGTTCTATCAGCGTCTTAGCGAAACCCGCGAGTTCCTCAACGTGCTCTCCCTTAAATGAGATTATGGACAGTATAGATGCCGCCAGCCTTGGATTAAAATCGCCAGACAGGAAATGTTTCATCAGTGTTTCGCTTTCTTCCAGCGTCAGCGAGAAATGTTCTATGAGCTTTGAAAGATATTTCGTCTCAATATTTTCCATTATGTCTGAATGATAATCCAAGCAAAAAGGCTGTCAATACAATAAAAGAGAGGTCCGGGTATGGTATTTTAATGGAGTGACTAAACCAGGTAAAAAGTGTATGTAGCCGGTATATGTATAAAGTCATTCTTGATGATGAATATTTTATAGGCGTAGACAAGCTGTCGCCCGTTCCGTGCATAAGACAAGGTGATAGTGCAGGACTTTCTGACGAGCTTGTTCTTGAATATCCCGCTCTCTCTTCCATAAAGGATTTTGGTTTTACCCACAGGCTGGACAACGAAACACTTGGAGTGTTGCTTATCGCAAAGACCCAAAAATATTATGACGGTATACGGGAACTTTTTGAGAATAAACTTGTTGAGAAGACGTATCTTGCCAGAGTTAACGGGGTCGTAAAAGACACTAGCGGTGTGGTTGACACACCCATAGCGCATTCGGATAAAACCGCGAAAAAAATGCTCGCTGTTAAACCCGGTTACAGAAGTTTTAGAGGCGCTCCCCGCGAAGCGCTTACCGAGTGGAGAGTTGTAAAAACAAATGCCGACACCACAGACCTTGCTTTGACCACAAGCACCGGCGTAAGACACCAGATAAGGATCCATATGGCAAGCATTGGGTTCCCGATATGCGGAGACAGGTTGTATAATAAAAATAACAGCACTTGTCCGTCGCTGATGTTGATGGCTAAATCCATATCGTTTAAATGTCCCGTACGGGAAAAGCAGTTTGAACTTGTGAGTTCTTTGAGCCTGGAGGAAATGTTCTTATAATGAATTCCACAAAGCTGGATCCGCTTGGATTCCTGAATAAACGTATAGAACACCCTTTGCGTTACATAGGCGGTGAGCGTAACTCTGTTATCAAGCAGAAATTTAAAGCGTCAATGCTTTTGGCTTTCCCCGACATATACGAGATCGGAATGTCGCATTACGGCTCAAGGCTTCTCTACGACGTTGTTAACGGCGCAAACGACTACTGCATGGAACGCGTGTATATGCCATGGAAAGACGCGTATAAAGAAATGAGAGAACGAAAAATTCCTCTTGTTTCTTTGGAGCGGCAAAGGGAGTTCAAGGATTTTGACGCTGTGGGCTTTTCGCTTCAACATGAACTTGCTTGCACTAATGTTCTGGCCATGTTGGAACTCGGTGGACTTGAAATATTCTCAGAAAAAAGAGACGAGAACTCTCCTCTTGTGATCGCCGGCGGAGGAGCTGTCTATAATCCGGCTCCCATGCTTGATTTTATAGACGCGTTTGTTGTGGGCGAGGCTGAAGAAGTTATTTGGATATAATGAAAATACTTTCAGAAACAAAGAATAGAAAAGAAAGACTGAACGGGCTTTCCAAATTGAATGGAGTTTACGTTCCTTCTGTTCACGGTGATTCTCATATTACGGAAAAAGCCCTGATCAAAGACCTTAACAGCTCCCACATGATCAACTCCCCTATCATCCCATATCTTGGTCTAATACAGGATAGGTTAACTTATGAGATACAACGAGGCTGTAACCGCGGTTGCAGATTGTGTCAGGCCGGAATGATATATAGGCCGGTAAGACAGCGACGTCCCCAAGATATCTTGAAACAAATAGAAAAAGATATTAGATCCACCGGATACAGGGATATAGGTTTTTTATCTCTGAACGCATGTGATTACGCCCCGATCCTAAGAATAATAACTTCGCTTAACGATAGATTCAAGAACGCCGGTATATATTTGTCTCTTCCATCCTTGAGGATAGAAAGCATCAGCCGGGATTTTTTAAATATGTTCTCAAATCTCCCAAAAGTTGGATTCACAATAGCGCCCGAAGCCGGAAGCGAAAAATTGAGAAAGGTCATAAATAAGGACATCAGCGAGGACGAAATACTTAACACAGTGGACACAATTTCCGGGCTTGGTTGGAAGAATGTAAAAACATATTTTATGACGGGGCTGCCATATGAAGACGAATCGGATATTGAAGCGATCATCGAACTCTCGTACAAGATGTTAAATAAATTTAAAGGTCATGGAACGCGACTTATTGTGAGTGTTTCTAATTTTGTTCCCAAACCTCATACTCCGTTCCAATGGGAAGAACAGTTAAACTCGGAATTATTCGGCGAAAAAATATCAATGTTGACCAGAAAACTCCGGCACAAGAACATGTCGCTTAAATGGGGCGACCCGAAAATGAGCGAGATAGAGGGAGTGCTTGCAAGAGGTGATAAAAAAACCGGGGCATTAATCTACAGCGTCTATAAGAAGGGCGAGATATTCTCGGCGTGGGGAAACGAATTTAAATATGAGAGCTGGATGGATTCAATGGATGAACTTGGAATGAATAAAGATGAATATCTTTCCGGACGCGATGTGAAAACAAAACTTCCTTGGAACAATATTTCCACCGGAATTGATCCCTCGTGGCTTGTCGCTGAAAAAGAAAGATCTTTTAACGGAACAGAGACCGGACATTGTACTTTTGGCGAATGTACCGCTTGTGGTGTGTGCGGCAAATTTGACGTTAGAAATATTGTAGTACAGACTTATGAGCCTAAAGCCGACGAGACTTTTATAAAAAAGGAAGACGGAAAGAAACGTAAACTGAGATGTTTGTATCGCAAGGTTGGAAAATACAGATGGATGGGGCATTTTGAGCTTATGAACGCGGTTGAAAAAGCAATTATAAGGGCTGGCGTTCCGATAGCGATTTCACACGGGTTAAAACCGTCGTGTGAGCTTTCTTTTTCTCCTCCGGTCGGACTTGGGTTCGAGTCTTGCGCAGAACTTGTGGACGTAGTTATTCATGGCGATATGCCGGCGGAAAATTTTGTGAACAGTGTAAACTTGGAACTCCCGGAAGAGTTAAGATTTAGAAAAGCGTGGGATACGCCGCTTTCTCTAAGCTCGTTGTACCAAGATATTAGCTCGGCCTCATGGGATGTTTCTGCCCCCGGCGCCAAGGTCCCTGAGTCTTCATCAATTTTAGGAAAAGTTATTCAAACAGAGCGTAAAGGCAAAAAACGCACGATAAATACGGATGATTTTGTAAAGAACTTTAATGTTCTGGGAACAAAAAATGGTGTTCAAATAGAGTTTGAGACATTGTTCATGGACGGTAAAACGGTAAAGCCTTTAGATGTTGTAAAAATCCTGTTTCCTGATATTAAGGATGAAGGGCTCTCCGTCGTTAGAAAAGGAGTTAAATTGAATGGCATCTACTTTGGTGATTAACAAAACAGATTATGAAACGCGCGTCGCTGTAATGGAAAACGGGAAGCTGGCCGAACTCTATATTGAAAGGGACACGGACGACGTACAGGTAGGGAACATATATAAGGGCAAAGTGATAAAGGTGCTCCCTGGGATGGAGTCGGCCTTTGTGGATATAGGCACTGACCACGCCGCGTTCTTAAGCGTATCGGATGTGCGCTTTGATAAAAATATAGATATTGAGAAGAAAAAAAAGAAGAACATATCCAGCCTCCTGAAAAAAAATCAACACATCGTAGTTCAGGTTTTAAAAGAGGCCATAGGTACGAAAGGACCTCGCGTTACCACCAATGTCACTCTGTCGGGAAGACATCTTGTCCTTATGCCGACGACCCCGGGTGTGGGTGTCTCCAAAAAGATAGAGAACAGCGTCGAGAGAGATAGACTTAAAAAAATATTAAACGATCTATACGGGATAAATAATTACGGCCTTATCGCGCGTACAGTAAGTTCCGGAGTTCACACCAAGGTGCTTAAACAAGACTATGATTTTTTGGTCAGAAAATGGAACGAAATAATGCGCAAGAAAAATAAAGAATCGCTTAAGGGGCTTATGCACACCGAAATGGATGTGAGCCTTAGGGTTCTAAGGGATGTGCTCTCCGGCGACGTTAAGAAAATAATAATAGATGATAAAGACGCCAAAGACGAACTCGTTGGGTACTTGGCGCAACACAGCCCTGGATCCAAAAGACTCGTAGAAATTTATAGGGGTAAAGACGGCATATTTGAACATTATGGGGTAGACCGTGAGCTTGCCAGAGCAATGGAGAAAAGGATCTGGCTAAAATCCGGTGGCTATATAATCGTGGATTATGCGGAAGCGGCCGTTGTTATCGATGTAAATACCGGTAAATACGTCGGGTCCAAGAATCTTGAAGAAACAGTGTTGAACACGAATATCGAGGCTGCTAAAGAAATAGCATATCAACTCAGGCTTCAGAACCTGGGCGGTATAATAATAATAGATTTTATCGATATGGATAAGCAGCCGAATAAGGAAAAGGTTTTATCAGCGCTGAACGAGGAACTCAAAAAAGACAAAGCCAAAACGAACGTTATAGCGATATCGGAACTAGGCCTTGTGGAGATGACCAGGCAGAGAACAAGGAACAGTATCGTAAAAACAATATGCCAGCCTTGTCCATTTTGCGCTGGCAGAGGCTATAGCAAGTCGTACAAGACCGTCGCTTACGAAGTTTTTAGAGAGGTCGAAAAATGTTTTGTTAACGAAAAAGTAAAAAAAGTCGTCGTTCACCTAAACCCTGACCTTATCGCCTACATATCTCAAAACGAGAACAAGCTGGTTGAACAGGTTAAAAAACGCCACGGAAAAGAACTCTTTTTCGAACTCGACTCCAAACTCCGCCACGAACAATACAAAGTCTCACTCGGCAGTTAGTACCATTTTGCGTTCAAACATATATGAATAACGGCATCGTACCTTAGTTGAGTATTTATTTTTAGGTGTAAATCTCCGGTTTTTATTGTTCTAGGTCGAGCCTCTGCTAACCCCGTGAACTCGCTGCGCCCTGGGGCTTGCTCAAACAGCACGGGGTTTATCGCTCGGCTCGACCAAGAACAATTAACAAAACCTACGATGACACCTAAAAATAAACACTCAACTAAGATGCACTGAACTGAATGTTCATATATGTTTGAACGCAAAATGGTATAACATAGAATAAACAAATCCGTAGCAAGACCCTAATGTCTGCTTTAGTACGCTGCTTAAACACCAAGGAGCCTATTCGTATGAAGAATTTGGAATGATAGAATTTGCGGGTTTTGGCGGTCTCTCGGCAGAAGGAACGCCAAAACACAGCAAACTCATCATTCCAAAGATGAATAGAATAGGCGACGGCAGTTACACATGCAAATCAGCGTACTAAAGCAGACATTAGGGTCTTGCTGCCTATGCTTTTAACCTATGTTAAATGTCTTGTTTTATTTCATTGATATTGTTGTATAATTGCGGGCATGGGGTTACTCTCTCTAGTCATCGCGGGCATTCTTATCGCCATTGCCGCTTTTCTTCTTGTGAAGAACGTAATGGGCGAAGAGCTTTCTCTTGATGATCAGGAAAGGCTGGGTATAGGTCTTGCGAAGAAAGTTTTCCCGTCGACGATACTCAGGATCGCGCATCCGATGGTCAAAAGAATTCTCCCTAGTGTGACCAAATGGAAGATCGATAAAGCCAGGGAGAAAATAAGAAAAAAACTTTCAAGCGCCGGACTCAGGGACACTTTCTCTCCCGACGAGTTTTACGCGTACAACGCGGTTTTCGCGTTCAGCCTGCCATGTATCGTTTATTTATACAACATGTTGGCCGACCTTGGCCTGCCTATCTACTATGTGCCGTTGCTTGGGGTATTCGGGTGGTTCTTTCCGTCGCTGTGGATTAACGGTGTTATAAAAACAAGACAGGAACAGATAAAAAGGGAGATGCCTTTTGTCGTCGACCTTTTAACTCTTTGCGTTGAGGCCGGCCTTGATTTTAGCGGCGCTATGGCGAAGGTCGTGGAAAAGGGCCAGCCCGGTCCGTTAAGAGATGAATTTGAGATCGTTCTCAAGGAAGTTCAACTTGGCGCAATGAGGAGCGAGGCCTTAAAGAACATGGGCGAAAGGATAGGTCTTAAAGAGATATCCTCTTTTGTTTCGGTGCTTGTAACGGCTGAAAGAATGGGCTCACCCATAGGGGATGTGTTGAGGGCTCAGTCTGATTCAATAAGACACGAACGTTTTATGTCCGCTGAGGAAAAAGGCGGAAAGGCCGCCACAAAGATACTTATACCGATGATGCTTTTTATAATGCCGTCGGTGTTCATAGTTATATTCGGCCCGATAATACTGAGAAAACTTTACGGAGGATAACGCTTGACCGTTCAATTGTTTGTTGGAAAAAAACTTATCGCCGGTAATTTAAGAGTTGCCGATAATTTCGGCCTGCGTCTCAGAGGGCTCATGTTCAGGAAATGCATCGAACTCGACGAGGGACTTATTATCCCGAAATGCAACTGGGTGCATACGATGTTCATGAATTTTCCGATAGATATTTTGTATCTTAACTCGAGTTACACGATCGTGGATGCTGTTGATAATGTGAAACCGTGGAGCATGTGTTATCCAAGGTTTAAGGCAAAACACACAGTGGAACTCGCTCCCGGTACCATAGCAAATAAGTCGCTGCGTTTAGGGGAGGTAATCAGGTGTATCGCTTAATATGCATAAGCGGGCAGAGCTCATCCCGCTCGTTTATCCTAAAAGAGGGGGAGAACCTTATAGGAAGAGCCGACGGCTCGGATATAAAAATATCGTCCAACGGTGTTTCAAAAAAACACGCGATGGTTGTTGTCAGCGGCGATGTTGTTTACATAACTGACCTTGGTTCAAAGAACGGAACTTTTGTGAACGGTGTTCTTGTTAAAAGAAAAGAGGTCGCGGACGGAGACAAGATAGCAATACATGATCACGTCTATCAGCTGATGAGGGGAGATGTAAAGCTTGATGGTTTCCCAAACGTATCGCCGATCGAGTCAGGCGATGTTCCGGGATCCGAAGATGATTATAAAGCCAAAATGAAATCAAGATCACCCGGCATAAAGGGCAGCATAGATCACTTTTTTGAAACTACCATCATGCCGTTCTTTGAGGTGATATCAAAAAAATATTCCATATCGTCGATAATAACGGTCGTTACGTTGTCTGTGGTAATAGCCATTACGTTCATAGTAACAGTGCCCATCGTTCAGTTCGACAGGGTCATACTGGATCAAGAGGCCGCGCAACGCGCGGTTTATCTCTCGGGACTTTTGGCGCAGCAGAACAAAGACACCGTTGGTGTTGAGAGCTCAGATCCGCCGTCGGTGAAGGCCGCGGAGGATGTTGAAGGCGTTAAGTGGGCCGTTATAACCGATACTACGGGCAGGGTATTGGCGCCCACAGAAAGGGCTGGAGATCAATTGCCGGGCGCGGCGATCGAAAGGATAAAAAAGATCTTATCAGGTACGGCGAATTTAAAAGAGGACGCCGGAAGGATAGGCGCGAACACTTACAAAGTCAGCGCCGACGTTTATTCTCTGGGGCTGGGGGAATACCTTGTTACATCGCCCATAAAAGCGTACTCACAGGAAGAGGATAAATTCCAGTACACAGGTTTTGCGGTTCTTTCTTTTACGACGGCGGGGATACAACACAGCCTTGCCGGCGCGTGGCAGAGAATTTTTGTGGGCATGGCGATAGCGTGCTTTATAGGCCTGATACTCGCGACGTTCCTTTCAAGACTGTTTAATATTCCATTCGTCAGGATCTACGACGATGTTGACCTTGCGTTGAAGGGAGAGGCAAAAAGAGTGAGTTTTTCTTTCGGCTCACGCGAGGGGATGGATCTTATAGAACTTCTGAATATTTTAATAAGGAAATCCAGGCGTGCGGCGGTAAAAGGAGCGCATGACCACGTTCCAGAATCTCTTGGGCACGACATGCACGGAGTGTCGGATAACGTAGCTATTTTTGATTCAGTCGGTAAATCGCTTAAGCTTCCGTTCTTTGTTTTGGATTCCGCGAATTCAATAGTGTCTGCCAACGACGCGTTCACTAACATATCAACTTATAAAACTTTGG
>JAZDEK010000020.1:0-6888 GCA_043808895.1 Pseudomonadota bacterium | reverse complement strand
ACCGACAAACTTGAGACTCTGCCGTGGATGCTTGCGTGGATTCATGGCACAGCGTCGTTGCCGCATACACTGATCACATACTACCCTGTACAGGACCCGGCCAGCGCCAGAAAAAGCACCGTGGTGGGTATTGCCGCCATCGGGTTCTTCTACGTCCTTACCTTGTTTTTGGGTCTTGGGGCGATGACGAGCGGTATGTTGGACGTTACCGATTCCAATATGTCCGCGCCGCTTCTCGCCAAGAGCTTCAGCGGAGTTCTATTTGCAGTTATATCCGCAGTTGCGTTCACGACCGTACTCGGTACCGTCAGCGGGCTTATCATGGCTGCCAGCGGCGCTGTCGCCCACGATATTATGAGTAACTTCCTAAAAATAGAAATGAGCGATCATAAAAAGATCAATGCCGCCAAGATCGCGGCTGTTTGCGTTGGGTTCATCGCTATCGCGCTGGGAATGATCTTCTCGAAAATGAACGTGAATTTCCTGGTCGGGTGGGCTTTCAACATCGCTGCTTCCGCAAATCTTCCTTCGCTTGTGATGCTTCTCTTCTGGAAGAAGACCACAAAACAGGGAATAACCGCGGCGATATCCGTCGGCATAATATCGTCCCTGGCGTGGATACTATTAAGCGCGCAGGCGTACAAGGATGTTTATGGTTGGGACCCATCAACGGCGATCGTGCCGTTCAGCCAGCCTGCGCTTGTCACTATCCCGCTTGGTTTCATTGTATTGATAGTTGTTTCTTTGTTTACAAGGCGCGGACACAGTAGAGTCTAGGACTATACGGAATGGCTCAATTTTTAGATGTATAATATAGTTGACAAATACTATAATATATTGTATAATGTAATATATGGATAGTCTCCACCGTATGTGGATTCAACCAGGCTTGTTAGGGTAATTTTTTCTAGAGGTACGTATGCGGAAAAGGTTTCTGATTAATTTGATCGGAATGTTGGGAATGATTTTAATATTCCCGTCCTGTACCTTGCGCCTTGCGCACAATGCGACAACAGGGAATGAAATTAACGGCAATAATGACGTCAACGGCGGCGGTGGTATGATCCCTGTGCTTAATGATCTTGTGATCAACGATAGCAGTACCACGTACATAACGCTGCAGCAGCCTACTTTCGAAATACCGGGCGATCCTACTCCCACAGTTTACGCTTATATTGGTTTTGACGGCGTGATCTCTGTAAGTGATTCTGTTGTAAGTGGTTACCTTCAGGGTCCCATTGACGTATCTTCAAACGATCATATGTTTGAGGACCTGGTCCTGGATACGGCTTATCGCATCATAGTTGTCGCGGAAAACAGCGAGGGATATTCTGTTGAGGAAATAGTTCAGAGTACGATCTTGTGTGTAGAGGTCGTTTCTTTCCCGGATGCGGCTCTAGAAGCCTTGATAAGGGACGAGATAGAAAAACCGGCGGGTGATATTTGTCTGGAAGACCTACCACCAATTACATCCTTGAACGCTAATGAACTTGGTATAGTTGATTTAACTGGCTTGGAGAATTGCACGAATTTAACAACTCTTGCGTTGGGCTATAACGATATAATCGACGTAAGTGCTCTTGGAGCTCTTACGAATTTAACAGAACTCGACCTCCGCGAGAACGAGATAGTTGACATAAGCGGTCTGACTACCCTTACGAGTTTAACATACCTTAATCTGACCGATAACAATATTATGGACGTAGCTTTGCTTGCGACTCTTACAAATTTAACTACGCTCGGGTTAAGTTATAACGATATAGCCGACATAAATGATCTTAGTACCCTCACGAGTTTAACGGGACTTAGTCTCCGCGAGAACGAGATAATTGACGTAAGCGGCCTGGGTACCCTTACGGAGTTAACTGTCCTTGATCTGAACGACAACAATATCGTGGACGTAAGCGCGCTTAATGCTCTTACAAATTTAACTACGCTCGGGTTAAGTTATAACGATATAGTTGATATAGACGGTCTTGCCACGCTTACAAATTTGACAGAACTTGGCCTCCGTGAGAACGAGGTAGTTAATGTGGACGGTCTAAGCACTCTTACGAATTTAACATACCTTAATCTGACCGATAACAATATCGTGGACGTAGCTCCGCTTGCGACTCTTACAAATTTAACTACGCTCGGGTTAAGTTATAACGATATAGCCGACATAAATAATCTTAGTACCATTACGAGTTTAACGGAACTTAGTCTCCGCGAAAACGAGATAATCGACCTAGCCGCGATAGCGCCCCTTACTAGCTTAATGTATCTTGATCTCATAGATAACAATATAACGGATATAGCCGGGATCGTCACCAATTTCGAATCAGGCGGGCTTGGAGCGGGAGACACGGTTGAGCTAGTTCTTAATCCGTTGAGCGATCAGGCAAAAACGGATGCCGCCACTTTGCAGGCTGCCGGCGTCAACATCAACTGGACACCTTAAATAACATTACAAACTCTGGTGCGGTTGTTATAATACCCCTGTCTAAAAGGGGGGTGTTATGAGCTCAGTTGTAAACGAGATAAGAAAAATAAAACGGAGTGCTAAAGACCGTGGCGGGCTCTTAAAAAAGATAGAAACTAACCTTGATTCAGCGGCGCTGCGATGGTTTGTTTCCAAAGTAAGTAACTCCGAAATAGTTGTTGAAGTTACTATGGACAGGGACAGAACCGTAGATACTCCAAAGGTCGCTGAACTGAGTCATGCTTCCGGAAAATCCGTTGTATTGAGTATTATCCCTACAGGCATCGCGTGCGAATTCGGCGGCTACGCCGGCGACGCTGCTCCAATAACAAATCTTTTGGCCGGAGCGTGCGATTATCTTATTACAAATCCAAACGCTGTTAACGCGTCCAACTTTGTTTCCATCGCAAAGAACGTTATCTACGCCGAGGGGATGATGATAGACCTTTTCTCGCGCGGCGCTGTTAATTTTAATCTTCCATACAGTAACCGCATCGGCCTTATAGTAGAGAAAAGCCCAAAAGAAGATATTGAGCACATATTCAATCTCGTTAACGCGGCTCGCGCCATTTACGGAATAGATATCGTCGACGTTTACATTACAAAAGAAAAAGTCGGCGGCAGATGTGTTAAGCGTCCCTCGGGCGCTATTTCAGGTACCATAGACAACCCTCAAGTCGTGGTGGATGCTTGCGAGTACCTCATAAAGAAAGGCGCAACAGCGATAGGGATAACAACGAACATACAGGGGTTAAGCGCAGAGGAATATACAAAACACTTCAGAGGAAAATTTCCTAATCCGGTCGGCGGTGCTGAAGCAATAATCTCTCATCTTATAGTTGATAGATTTAGAATTCCAGCGGCCCACGCTCCACTCATTAATTTTAAGGGCATAAAGGGCTCAAAAATAGTGGATGCTCGTGGAGCAGGGGAGATGGCATCCACCAGCGGCTTAGAGTGTATTTTAATAGGTCTTAATCAGGCTCCTCAAATACAAGAAATAGCAGATATAAAGCAAAGGATACGCGATTCCATAAGCATAAACAGCCTAATGGCCATTGTCGCCCCTGCGGGCGCTCTGGGGGGTATCCCTGTAATGTATGGAGATGAAAGGAAGATCCCCATAATAGCGGTAAGGGATAACAAGACACTTCTTAACGTTACAGCGAGGAGACTGGGGCTTCAGAACGTTATAGAGGTGAATAATTATACAGAGGCGTGTGGGGTTATTACCGCCCTAAAAGTAGGGGTAAGTAAAGAGGGCCTTTATAGACCTCTTAAAACCCTAAGGCCTCACTAAGGTAATTTATAGCTTCACTTCTGTTTTTATGGTACTGTGGCTCAGTTAGTTTTGAAAAAATCAAAAAAACCAATCGGGGGTGTTTGAATGAAGAAGACAAAAAAGACGACCAGAAAAGCAGGAAAGGGTTTGAGTACACCTGTACAGCCTGACAAGATTCTCGGCGCTATCGTTGGAAACAAAGCGATTCCAAGAACAGCGATCGTGAAGAAATTATGGGTATACATCAAGGCTGAAAAACTTCAGGACTCAAAAGACAGAAGAACAATAAACGCTGACGCGAAATTGTATCCTTTCTTTGGAACAAAAAAACTTAACATGATGAAACTTGCTGGATGCATATCCAAGCACGTTAACTAAGAGTTAAGTGACGAAGAAGTTATTTAGATCAAAACAGAACAGCGTAATCGCTGGTCTGTGCGGCGGTTTAGGGGAGTACTTTAACGTAGACCCCATAATAGTAAGGCTTATCGCGGTTGCATTATTTCTTGCAGGCGCGATAGGCTTTTTACTTTATATAATTGGCTGGATAGCCGTTCCTAAAAAGAATTAAAAAAAATTATTGATGTATTGTCCACGTGCTGGTGGTGCCTCCGTTGGTGCCGTCGCTGCAAGTCCAAGTGCCTGTCCAAGCATAAGGATTAGCGCCGCCCAATAATCCGGTGTAGGTTCCTGTGGATGAGTTTCCGTTAGGGCAGGGACCGTAGAAAGTGATGTTCTCGAACTCGTCCCATGTGGCGCCGTAGAACGAGGCGTCGCTGTTGCTTATTACTCCACCTACTATGAATATACAGTTAAAACATGAAGTGCTTATGCCATGAACGTCGCTCAGGCTGTAGTTGTATGTGCCGTCGTATTTGTCTCCGCCGCCCGTTGCTCCACAGTTGACGACGAATGCCGTAAAAAGGATAGATAGAACTTTGGTTACATCGCTAGGTTTCATTTTACCTCCCTAAGCTCTTGCCCCCAATGTTATCATATTTTTTTTATAAGTGATACAATGTCAATAAACTGCAAGGAGGGTTTATGTTAATAAAATTATTATTGTTCGCCGCCTGTTTAAGTTGTAATGCTAGTGGTATGGAAACAAAAAAGATACTGCCTCCTGATCCTGCAAGAACGGCCGTGCTAGCCGACAATATCTCTGCTGATAAATTCGTGCTTACCGATAAAGAGTCACAAGCCTTACAGAAAAAACTTGGTGTGGATGCTGAGCAGCTCATTGTTGAATTAGTTCCAGTAGCCAAAAAACACGCGCGTCCGCCAATATCCAATTATTTTGTAGGAGCTGTTGGGCTCACAAAGTCGGGGAAAATAGTTTTTGGTAATAATCTTGAATTCAAGGGCGTTGTTATAAACGACACCGTACACGCCGAACAATTCCTTACGATGATGGCGTTATTTGAGAACGACGAGCTTGTTACTATCGCTGTTTCCGCAGAGCCGTGCGGTTTTTGCCGCCAATTCTTAAATGAAATAAAAGGTGCGTCCAAGAATTTAAAAGTGTTGGTGCCGGGGAAGGCTCCAAGATATTTAGGCGAACTTTTGCCGGATTCTTTTGGCCCTGATAATTTGAACGTGGATGTTTCTGTTTATTCACCAAGAGATAATAGATTGGAACTTATCAAAAAGGTGGATGACAAATTGATATTAACGGCGCTGGAAAACGCGAATAAAGCCTATTCGCCTTACAGTTCTTCTTTCTCGGGTGCTGCAATTAAAATGAAGAGCGGAAAAATATACGGCGGTTTTTATGTTGAGAACGCGGCGTATAACCCATCAATGCAGCCTTTGAACGCCGCTATTATTAAGCTCGTTAGCGATGGTGGACAGTATGGGGACATAAAAGAGGTCGTATTGGCCGAGAAAAAAGATGCACCTATAAAGCAGGAAGCGTATTCAGAAGCTCTAATAAAAGCGATAAACCCAAAGGCCGAGTTTAAATTAGTAACAGTTCTGTGATCTTTTTGCCGAAGTTCGTAGCTGCGGCCGGGCCGCTTCCTGTGACTATTTTGCCGTCAGCGACCACAGGCTCTGGGTAGTGTATGCCGTCCATGGCTTTTATGTTCCCTATCTCAGATTCAGTGGAAGTGAATCTTTTGTTCTTTAATAGGCCGGCCTTTGCGAGTATTGCGGGCGCTATGCAGATAGCTGCAACAACTTTTCCGTCTTTGTACGCTGTTTGAGCAAGTTTATGCGCTGTCGGATCGTTTATATATTCCTTTGCGCCCATGCCGCCTATAAAGGCGATGGCGTCGTAGTTTGCGATGTTAACATCTTTCAAAAGGATTTCAGGCTTTGCGGAACCGCCCATAACGCCGCTACATTTATTAAGCGATGATGATGCAATTACGGTTTTTATCCCTGCGTTCTTTAATTCTTTTTGTGTATCAAAAAGTTCTTCGTCCCTAAAGTTCGTACAAGCAATAACAAGTAATACTGTTTTCATCATTTTCTTTCCTCCCTATGTATGAGCCTCCAGCCAATTCTCTCCTGTGCGTACGTCCACCGCCAACTGCGGTGTGATATCCATAACAGATTCCATCTCTTTTTTTATCGCGTCTGCGGCTTTTTGCACGTCTTTTTCTGGAGCTTCCGCCACTAATTCGTCATGGACGTTAAGGATAAGTTTTACGTCCGGGAATTTACTCTTTAACATATTCCACACTCGAACTGTCGCAAGTTTTATTATGTCAGACGCTGTTCCCTGTATGGGTGAGTTTATTGCGTTCCTTTCTGCAAAGCCTCTGATGGCCGGCTTTTTGCTGTTTATATCGGGAATGTATCTTCTTCTTCCGAACATCGTCTCTGTAAATCCATTATTCCTGGCTTTTTCTATGAGGCCTTGTCTTATTTCCGCCACTGACTTATATTTTTCAAAATATCTTTTAATTATCTCAGACGCTGTGTGATTGGATATCCCAAGTTCGCGCGCAAGCCCGAATGGGGTTTTGCCGTACATTATCCCAAAGTTCACAGCCTTTGCCTCGCGCCTTTGGGTCATAGTGACAAGCTCTATTGGAACATCAAATATTTCAGACGCTGTGCGAGTATGTATATCCTCGTTCTTTTCAAAGGACTCTATCATGTTTTTGTCATTACTTAAGTGGGCGAGTATCCTTAA
>JAZDEK010000019.1:0-2182 GCA_043808895.1 Pseudomonadota bacterium | reverse complement strand
AAGATATCGCAAAGAACAGTAATAGGCATAAATAAGCAAACCGCTTCATAGCCACTTTTGCTGCAATCTGTATGCCAAAGAGCCAAGCACCTAACTACTTAACATCATTAATAATCGCACAGGGAACGTGCGCTGGCACCGCATAAATCGTTCATATTATAGACACTGACGAATATTTTAGACATTATCGGATATTCATTTTTTGCGAACCAACTCTAATAATTTCTTTCGCTTGGAATACCCAATTCTCACGTTCTATCCTTCCGGGGAAGAATTTTATTTTCTGGGTTATCTTTTCAATATCGGAAGTTTTAAGTTTTGCTATCTGATCTATTCTTTTTATTCCGATGTCGTTCAGTTTTCTTTCTATCGCGGCGCCAATGCCTCTAATTTGTTTGAGATCATCCTTGCCGTTCGGCTTTACAGGTTTTGGCACGGCTGTTTCGCTTTTTATGGTTTTATAATTCTTTTTATACAGATCGTCTATGTCCCTCATCTGTCTTTCTGTTTCGCTTTTAAGTACCTGGTTAACGTTCTTAAGCTCGCGTATCTCTTCCTGATAGGATTTTCTCTCTATGTGATAAACGTTATTCAGCTCGGCGTATTCCTCTTTTAAGAGCTGAAGCTTTTCTATTTTTTCCTTAAGTTCTTTTATCTCGTCTTTTTGTTTTGTTACCATAGTGAATGGTTTTGGTTTTTCAGACAGAGATTCCGTTTTGAACCTGTTGAACTCGTTCCTCATGCGGAGATAATCCTCGGCGAGCTTTTTATTATCATTCTTCACGGAATTAACGGCCTGCACGGCTTTTTCTTTTTCCTTTCTCAGTTTTTCATATTCATCTTTCATAAGCATTAGTCCGGCGTTGAATTTCTTAACTTCTTTTTTTACATTGCTTATCCTGAGCCTGTTATAGGACCAGACCACTGCCATACCGACGATAAACCCCATAAGGAGAACGATTATTATCTCGAGATATAAGAACTCCTCCGCGGAGAACTTTACGTTTATATGCTGCTCTAGTATGGATAGTATCCTGTCCATTATCCGCCCGCCTTAAGTTCAAGTCTTCGTAGAAGAGAATACCGCGGGACCTTTTTATCCACTATTATAAGCTCCTCGTTATTGACCACATCCGTTTGGGTACCGTCTTTTTTAATAAGAGGTTTTGTCATCTGCATCGTGGATATTTTACCATCAGGAGTAAGAAGTTCCAACGTTTCTCCCGCGTTTATTTTATTCCTGACCCGAAATATCGTGTTATCCCCTGAAGTTTCAATGACGTTCGCCACGAACGTTGACGTTGAATCTGTATCGCTGTTATCCCAATTATAATCGTCAGGGGTTACATTGCCTTTTATGAACCCGGAGGAATAACCACGGTTACTAACCCGGTTTAAAAGCTCCGTCGCCTCTTGTTCCGAGATATTTTCGCCGTCCAATATCCTTCTGTATAACGACACCACAGAAGAAATATAATGGATGGTCTTCATCCTGCCCTCTATTTTTAAAGAGTTAACGCCGCAAGACGAGAGCTCCTTAATGAACGGAAAAAGGGCAAGGTCTTTGTTGTTAAAAAAGTATAGCCCTCTTTCGTCTTCAGCAACGGGATAGTATTTGCCCGGACGTTTTTCTTCGACCAACGCGTACTTCCATCTACATGGATGAGTGCATTCACCACGGTTAGCTTTTCTTCCAGTCATATAATCGCTTATCGCGCAGCGCCCTGAATAAGAAAAACATACAGCGCCGTGGACAAAAACTTCTGTTTCGACCTGGCCTTTTAAATTATTTTGTATCTCTTTTATTTGTTCCAAAGAAAGTTCTCTCGCAAGATTAACTCTTTTCGCGCCCATTTCCTTATACGCCAGCACCGCCTGCGAGCTCATTGTGTTGGCCTGCGTGCTTATATGCAGCGGGGTTTTTATTTTAGCTTTCTTTAATTCATTTATAACACCAAGATCCGAAACTATAAAAGCGTCCGCGTTTATACTTTCAAGTTCTTTCGCTGTTTGAACAAGCATTTTATATTCATCGGAGTAAGGATAAATATTAAGCGTAACATAACCTTTTTTGCCTTTTTGATGCAGCAGTTTAAGTCCTTTTTCGGCGTCCTCAATATCAAAGTTCCCGGCAAAACTTCTGAGCGAGAAAGATTTCATTCCAAAGTAAACAGCATCGGCG
>JAZDEK010000018.1:0-2631 GCA_043808895.1 Pseudomonadota bacterium | reverse complement strand
GGATTATCTTTATCTACGACTGTTCCTAACTTACGTATATAAGCTAGCCTTGACGGACCCACGTATTTGTTAACATAGACTCCCTCGGCGTTGTAGAAATCAGCTATACAGAGCCTTCTGTAACCGGATCTGTATGAGAATTCGCCCTTTTCTTCAAGTTTCCTGGCGTAAACATCCCCTACTCTTTTATAAGAACGCATAGGTTGATTTTTGATCGCAACTTCCTTTACATAAACAGTAAGGTTCTTATTTTTCCCCTTAAATCTTATTGGGATCTCAGTCGCTGCAGACCTATACACATCCGGTAGGGACGTGTAAGAAACTCCGGCATCATTCGCTTCCAGATACAATTCTACAAGAGCCTCTACGAAGTTAGGATTTAGAAATTGCACGGCAGTAAAGGCTGGAGTATAGGGTATCCTTCTTGGGTTGTCGAAAGAACAGACGTCGTTTATCGCATAAGGTTCAATCTGTTTGCGGCCATCCACAGGCCCGCCAGTCAGCAGCGTCTTTGAAGCCTTCACCATTGCCTTATCTATTACAGATTTATCCCCATCAAAACATTTTCTCCTGGCCAAATAGTGATAAAGGTTACAACCCTGAGCAAGTGATATCACGTCGGAGTTGAAGTGCCCTAGACCGTATGCTCGCGCAAAGGCCTCATACGGATCAAAGATCTCCCTAGCAGTGGTTTTCTTTTGATACGCGACATAATCTGCAGCCAGCCTATTAATCTCTATCGCGTCACCGTAGTTGAGTGTGTAAACTATATCGCTGTATTCGCATTTCTTCTGATCCTTTGCGTAATACAGAACACAATCGCAGCTTAATCTTTTATAGCCTTCCACGACAACTTTTTTACAAACATCACTTTTATACGAATTACAGTCGTAGTCTTTATACTCCCTTTCTGCAAAACTTGTTGAAGCAGTCAACAAAAATAGAACCGTAAAAATTCTTTTTAACATAATTGATGTCCTCCTTTTTAAAAATTCCAAAGGCATTATAACCCAGAACGGGCACGTTTTCCAGGCCAAACCCTTAATTTATTATTCCAGGTGTCAAACGTTATTAAAGCGCCCGGTTGGGGATCCTTTTTGATAAGGAATTTAAGCGCCGTCAGCACAGCTATAGAGGATATTATTGATACAGAGGGAGAAAGGACACTACTGGATACATCAGGTTCCACATGTTGTAACTCTGTGCAATTTGTTCCAATATCATCCATAAATTCTTTTAATGTCGGTGTTACGCCGGGGATTATCAACATGGTCTGAGCTTCAGCTCCTAAAATGCCTGTAAACACCCACGGCTTTCTTAATTTAAAACAAATATCGTCTATGAGAAATCTTGTTTTAAAATTATCCGTTGCATCCATTACTATATCAAAATCTCTAACCAGGTCTTCCGCGTTGGAATTATTGAACTCCGACACTACAGCCTCTATCTTTACTTCCGAGTTAACCTTGGATAATCTACTGAACGCGGCCTGCGCTTTGTATTTGCCTATATCTTCCTCGTCGTAGAGCCACTGCCGTTGGAGATTACTGAGTTCCACTTTATCCTTATCAATTATTCTGACCCTTCCAAAACCTGCCCTCACAAAATGGTTCGCGAAGTTCGAACCCAGCCCCCCTGCCCCGATTATAACAACAGATGACGAGCAAAGGATCTTCTGTCCCTCAACGCCAATTTCGCTAAAATTAATGTTTTTTATATAACGTTCCATTAGTTACCGTTATTAAAATACAGGGGATACGTTCTGGGTTTTGTTTTACGTTTCGTATAGCCGCGCACCATTTCCATAAATATCGGGAGATCCCTTTCTATTGACGCGTTGGATGTGCCGTCAAAGTACAGCGACTTAATTGGAAAGTCGTTGCAGTCTTTACTGATCAATGGATACAACGCTTCGCTGACTATCCCGTTCATACACGAGAACGGACTTATATCTATTATCCCGTCAGCGCCCTTGTTACAAAGATAGACCGCTTTACCAACGCTTAATATTGTTTCACCTATCGCTGTGTATCTATCCAGATACGGTTCCGCGCAAGAAAGTGTTGTGGTTATGTCTTTTGGTTCTTCGTATCCAACAAACTCCTCTTTAAATACGTTGTAGAGTTTGTGCTCGTCTTTTCTCTGAATGAATTGTTTTACTCTGGCGATAATATTTTCTTTATGGAAGATACCTTTTTTGGCGTAACCAAGATTTTTAAATTCTTCCCAGTTGGCGTACCACAGCCATTCGGCCATATCGCTTAACCAACATTCGCCGCCTTGTTCTTCAACATTACGTATAAGGTTATTGTTTGAGAATTCATTAAGCCTGCAGAATATCTCCCCAACAACGCCGATAAGCGGTTTATCTTTTGTGTAATCAGCCGGCACGCTCATATACTCGCGTTTTATATCTTTAAGCGCCTGCATTACAAGAATATTGGCCTTGACAGGAGTTATGTCCGAACGCGACATTATGTGTTCAATCTTTTCAAGCGATCGTTCAAAAACTTTATCCGTTGTTCCCTGCATTTTTTCGTACGGACGAACTTTGTGCAGCATTTTTCTTAAGATGTCGGCAGTTATTAACCCTGTCCACGCTTTCCTGAGCATATCGTTGGAGTGTTTGCC
>JAZDEK010000017.1:0-6641 GCA_043808895.1 Pseudomonadota bacterium | reverse complement strand
TGAACAAAAAAGAAACAGGAACTGTTATCGGAAGGAACGCCACAATAAGATAGTAAAAGAGTTTTAACACCAGCATGAGATCTACGCCGTGCACAACTAGAAATTCCGTAAATTTTAATATCTGGAACATTATAAGTATGAAAGTAAAAACAGCTACACCCATAATGAATGGTACTAAAAGTTCCCTGATTATGTATTTATAACTGGTTGGCAGCATATTTTACAGCATCGGGATCTTTAAACCCTTTGCCCCTCTTGCGATCTTTACCGCAGTTTCGTATCCAGCATCAGCATGACGGGCTATGCCCATCCCCGGATCGCTGTTCAATACTCGTCTTAACCTTTTTTCCGCCTCGGGAGTTCCGTCAGCGACTATAACCATTCCTGCATGAAGAGAATATCCTATGCCGACCCCTCCTCCGTGATGAAAACTCGTCCACGAGGCTCCGTTCACTGAATTAATGGCAAAATTCAATATCGCCCAGTCGGCGATCGCGTCACTTCCGTCTTTCATCCCCTCTGTTTCTCTATTCGGAGACGCAACACTTCCGCAGTCAAGATGATCTCTCCCTATAACTATTGGTGCTCTAACTTTTTTATCGCGAACTAATTCATTAAAAAGAACTCCCGCTTTTTCTCTATCGCCGTAGCCAAGCCAGCATATTCTGGACGGAAGTCCCTGGAACGGGATCTTTTTTTCGGCCATATCAAGCCATGTGTGTAGTTTTTTATTGTCGGGAAATAATTTCCTTAAAGCGTCGTCGGTTACTTTTATATCATTTTTATCGCCGGAGAGGGCGATCCAGCGGAACGGTCCTTTACCTTCGCAAAAAAGAGGTCTTATGTAACGTGGAACAAATCCCTCAAAATCAAAAGCATTTTTTACGCCGGCTTTAACGGCCTGCGCGCGTATGTTGTTCCCGTAATCAAAAACCTCTGCGCCTTTTTTTTGCATATCGAGCATTGAGCGAACATGCTCACCCATCGTTCTTATTGATTCGTTCTTGTATTTTTCAGGATCCGACTTTCTTAATTTTAGCGCTTCATTAACGGCCATATTGTTCGGGACGTAACCATTAAGCTCGTCATGGGCTGAGGTTTGATCCGTAACTATATCCGGGATCATATTTCGCTCAACTAGGCGTTTATAAAGATCCGCAGCATTACCGTGATAACACAAAGACAGTGCTTTTTTTTCTTTCCTGTATTTGAACGCTCTGTCTATCGCGTCGTCTATATTCTCGACCATTTCATCCAGGAATTTTTGTTTCAATCTTTTATTAATCCTATTTATATCAACTTCAGCGCCAAGATATGTCGCGCCACCCATGGTCGCGGCCAGAGGCTGCGCGCCGCTCATTCCTCCCATTCCACCAGAGAGTACGAGAAGTCCTGAAAGATCACTCCCGCCGTTAACTTTTTTCCCAGCCTCTATAAAAGACTCGTACGTCCCCTGTATAATGCCCTGGGCGCCGATATATATCCACGAACCGGCGGTCATCTGCCCGTACATGATGAGCCCTTTTTTCTCAAGCTCGTTAAAATAATCCAAAGTCGCCCAATGAGGGACAAGATTTGAATTCGCTATCAAAACACGTGGCGCGTCTTTATGGGTCGGAAAAACAGCGACGGGTTTTCCTGATTGAACAAGCAGTGTTTCGTCGTCGTTTAAGTTTTTAAGTGTTTCAACTATTTTGCTAAAACTTTCCCAATCCCTCGCGGCTTTTCCTCTACCGCCGTAGACAATTAAATTATCGGGGTCTTCAGCCACTTCGGGATCGAGGTTATTCATAAGCATCCGCATAGCGGCTTCCTGCACCCAGCCCTTGCATGTGATCTTATTTCCCGTCGGTGCTTTGATAACTCTACTCAACTTCCAGCCCCTCCAAAAGTTCTCTACTCTTTATAAGCGATGTTAATTTCGCTATGTCGCCTGACAACACTCTGTCCTCTTTTAGTGGCGGAACTTCTTTCCTAACCCGTTCCATGACTTTTCTGAGAGGTGCTGATGTTTTTAATGGAGCTCTTTGCGCGCAACCTTCAACAGCGACCATAAGTTCAATCGCCAATACCGATGTGAGATTCTCAACTATCTGCAGAAGTTTTCTGGCCCCAGTGGCACCCATACTTACATGGTCCTCTTTATTATTACTTGTTGGAACGTTATCTATGGACGACGGGTGAGCAAGCACTCTGTTCTCATTTAAAAGAGCCGCCGCTGTATATTGAGCGATCATGAAACCACTATTTAATCCTCCCTCTTTTGCAAGATACGCTGGAAGCCCCGCGCTAAATTGTGGAGTGAGTATTTTATCAATTCTTCTCTCGCTGATGCTGGAAAGATCAGTAAGCGCGATGGACGCGAAATCAGCAGCGAACGCTATTGGCTCGCCGTGGAAATTCCCGCCCGATATTATCGCGTCGTCAAAAATAAGCGGATTATCTGTAACTGAGTTTATCTCTATTGAAAGCACGTTCCTTAAATATGACAACGTATCCCTGACAGCGCCGTGAACCTGAGGAACACATCTAAAAGAATATGGGTCCTGCACCTTGTCACAATTTTTATGCGACTTTGATATCTCGCTGCCGGACGAAAGATACAACATGTTCTTGGAGACCACGCTTTGTCCTTTGTGCGGACGAACATTACTTATCCTTATATCAAAAGAGGCGAATGTTCCCTCCACAGCCTCTACCGAAAGAGCCGATATAACATCAGCATGCTTCAAAAGATTTTCTGCCTCAATAAGCGCGAGGCTGCAAAGCCCGGTCATGAATTGTGTGCCGTTGGTGAGGGCAAGGCCTTCTTTTGCTTCAAGCTGAAGCGGTTTAATATTTAACGACGACAGAACTTCTTTTGTATTCTTCGTTTGGCCTTTATAAATAACCTCGCCTTCTCCCATAAGGCATAAAGCAAGATGAGCAAGCGGCGCGAGATCTCCGCTCGCGCCAACGGACCCTTTTTCCGGTATTACAGGAATGATGTTATGTTCGAGAAAGCACAAGAGCGCATCAATAACTTCTTGTCTTACTCCGCTGTAACCAAGGCTTAGGTTTTGCGCCCTTAGGAACATTATCGCTCTTACGAATTCTTCTTCTAAAGGCGTGCCAACACCGGCGGAATGAGAGCGTATATAATTACTCTGAAGCTGCTTTGATTTTGTATTATCTATTCTGACGCCGCTAAGCGAACCGAACCCCGTGTTAACTCCATAGACGACCTTGTCGTTCTTTAGCACATCGTCAATTTTGCTCCTGCTGTCTTTTATTTTTTTAATAGCGTTTTTGTCTATCTCAACGCTGGTCGTTCTGTCCGAAGAGACAAGATACACGTCCTCGACGGAGATCTGTTTTCCAATTAAGACTTTTTTCATTTTGAACCTTTTATTATAAGATTTTTTATCGCCTGCGCGGGATCACTTGCCGCAAAAACAGCGTTCCCTGCGACAAGAAGTTCCGCTCCGGCGTCCACGCATTCCTTTATATTCTCTTCGTTAACTCCGCCGTCCACTTCTATTATGAAATTATATTTATTCTTCTCTTTTATCTTTTTAAGTTCCCTTACTTTATCCAGAGCGCGCGTAATAAGTTTTTGCCCGCCAAAGCCCGGCTCCACCGTCATTATCAAAACTAGATCAACTTTATCATACAGCGACGATATAGAGTTAAGCGGAGTGTTGGGCTTAATGGATATCCCAGCTTTAACGCCTTTACTTCTTATATCCGCCAGAACTTTTGCCGCATTTTTTGTAGCTTCAGAATGAATCGTAACAATATCAGAGCCGGCTTTTATAAAATCATCTATGTACTTTTCGGGTTCAGTTATCATAAGGTGTACGTCCAGTGGGATCTTCGCTATTTTCTTTATGGACTTAACAACGGGAGCGCCAATGGTTATGTTCGGGACAAAGTGCCCGTCCATCACATCAACGTGTATGTATTGAACGCCATCCACTTCCACTTTTTTTATTTCTTCGCCAAGTTTGGAAAAGTTCGCGGACAATATTGATGGAGCTATTTTAAACATCATAAAAACCTCATGCCTTTTTTGATATCGTTCCCGTTAAGGAACTCGGATACTGCCATTTCCCTTTTACCAGAAGGCTGAACCTTTTCAACCAAAAGGGCGCCGTCCACTGTCTTGACCACAAAAAACCCTTTTTTCTTCTCAACGTCGATAACAGTGCCGGGAGGATCTTTCTCATCGCTGCCGACTGGCATGGTATCTACAAACTTTACGACCATGTTGTTTATTTTGGATTCAGCTCCAGGCCACGGATAAAAAGCGCGAACCTTGTTGTGTACGTCTATGGACTTTTGCGCCCAGTCTATATGCCTTTGTTCGGAAGATATTTTCTCTGTATACGTTGGCTCGATCCCTGTTTTATTTTGAGCGAGCGTTTTAAGTGTTCCGTCCTTATATGGCTCCAATATGTTCAGTAACAGCGCAGTACCTTTTTCGACCAATTTTTGTGTAAGGCTTTGAGTTGTGTCTTTAATATCTATTTTAATTTTTTCCTGCGCGAGTATATCGCCTTCGTCCATTCCTTTGCTTATTTTCATGATCGTAACACCGGTTACGTCTTCGCCGTTCATAATAGCCGTAGCCACAGGGGACGCGCCTCTATACTTTGGTAAAAGGGAGAAATGAATGTTTATCGGTGCCAGTTTTAAATCATCAATAAAAGAGCTCGGTATATACAGCCCGTAGGCAATAACAACAGCAACGTCGGTATCACCCGCCGCTTTTATCTTTTCAAAAAAGTCCTTGTCCAGTTTTTCCGCTTGAAACACCTTTATATCCAAGGACAAAGCCTTTTCTTTTACCGGTGGAGCTGTTATTTTTCTTCCTCGCCCGGCCTCCCTGTCCGGTTGCGTAACGACCCATTTTACGTCGTGTCCTGCATTACATAATTCGCCCAACACATAAGACGCAAGTTCAGGCGTTCCAAAAAAACCTATTCTCATAGAGCTCAAAGTATTCTCCCTTTTGACAAGCGTTTTTTCAGGATCGTCCTTTTAATAATAGGGAGCCTGTCCACAAAAAGCTTTCCAATAAGATGATCGTACTCGTGTTGGATCACAACGGCCATCAGGTCCTCTGCGATCATTGTTTTTTTCTCAAAGTCTGCGTCAAAAAATTCGATCGTCACTTTTCTCGCTCTTTTTATCTCCTCATAAACACCGGGGACGCTTAAACATCCCTCTTCGAATATTACCTCTCCCTCTTTCTCTATTATTTCGGGGTTTATGAAAACATGGAGTTCTCCGGGGCTTCTGGATATTACGTCGTCGTTGTCGTCGCGCTCAACCTTTTGCTCTATATCGATAATAAAAAGTTTTTTGCTCACTCCGACTTGAGTGGCCGCGAGCCCAAGTCCGTTCGCCTCGTACATGGTATTCTTCATTTTCTCTGCCAAAGCAAGAGCACTTTTTCTTTCCGCCGCGGATGAGAGGTCGTAGTTTGTCGCGACCTCTTTAAGTTTTTTATTTGGGAAAGTTAATATTTCCATATTCCTTTATTTTCCCCGCTACAAAGATATAAAAAATAACGGCCATCAAAAATCCCGCTATTACATCAACGACATAATGTTGTTTTACGGTCAACGTCGACAAACTTATAGCCGCTGCCCACAAAATAAAGAACCAAAGTTTCCGTCTCTGCTCTTTTATAAAACCAAACGCCGCTATGAATGTAACAGCGACGTGGACGCTCGGACACGCGTTCCCCGGTGTATCGGCAGAGTGAAGGAATTTCAGGAGCCATCCGCTTATCCCGTTATATTCGACCATTGGACGCGGATAGGTTGTTGGTAAAACAAAGAATATTAACATGGCCGTAATAAGCGCCAATATCTGGGAATAAAATATCCTGTTCATATTTTCACGGTCTTTAAGCAGTATAAAAACAACGGCAACGCATAAATAGTCGGACATATAGAACCATATGGTCCAGTCTATGAACGGAATGTTATTCTCGAATTCAAAAGATGGAAGATACATCGGGTTAAAAAGCTGTATATGGTTTGGCAACAGATACAAAAGCAGAAAAGCGAGTATCCCAAGAATACCCACCCAAGGTTTGTCTTTGTTGTTAAAAAACGGTAACTTCATGCCTAAACCACCTACCAATTTATGTCTTTTTGAGATATACCTAGATTAGTGAGAAAAAGAAAGAAAAACAAGCGTGCCGGACAAGCTTTAGTCGAGTACGTTCTAGTGCTTGCGGTCATTGTTTTCATTGTGGCTTGGGGGCTGGACAAAATAAAATGCCAGCTTCACACAGTGTGGATAGGCATGGCCTGCGATATAATCCATCCGTACCCATATAAAGAGGAGCCGACAAGACCCGAGTGCGAGCCAATAAAGAATTGTTTTAAACTTTAACTATCTTTTCTTGGAAGTCCTGTAGAGCAAGTAGCCCACTATAACAAAGCTTAATATAAAGAACAGCCCTCTTAGGATGTTGTTGTAACGGTTCCCGGTGTTTATGACTATTTTCTGTGATGTATCGTCTATGCCGGCCTCTGATATGTCTTTCATCTGTTCCATTGTTATGGGCTGTGAGCCTGTGTCAGATTTTACAGCCTCGCTCTGTTTTTCTTCCGTCTTTGATAATGTAAGCTCAAAATCCTCGC
>JAZDEK010000016.1:0-6983 GCA_043808895.1 Pseudomonadota bacterium | reverse complement strand
CGGACAGACCGGCGTTACTGTAAGACCAAAACTTTATATAGCGTGCGGGATATCCGGGAGCGTTCAGCATAAGGCCGGTATGGATGAATCATTAAAGGTGATAGCGATAAACAACGACCCTGGAGCGCCGATATTTAACTTTGCGCACATAAAAGTGGTCGGCGACCTGAACACTGTTATACCGATGATGATAGACGCATATAAAAAACTGAACGTACAAAGATAGGAGATGAACATGGCAAACTTTTTTGACGATAACAAAGACCTTTTATTCCATCTTGAACATACTGATCTTGATGAGATCACAACTTTCCTTGAGAAAGATTTTAAGGAAGTTAACACCTATGACTACGCGCCAAGGAACCTTAAAGACGCAAGAAAAGGTTATGTTGAGATACTAAAGGTCGCAGGCGAAATAATGGGCACCACTGTCGCAAAGAACGCTGAAAGCGTGGACGAGGAAGGCTGTGGTTTTGATCACGGTAAAGTTACATACGCAAAAGGCACACAGGAAAATCTTGCCATGATATTAGGCGCTGATCTTGGCGGCATGACCATTCCTCGTCGTTACGGCGGGCTTAATATCCCGACAACAGTGTCAACAATGGTAATAGAAATGGTCTCGCGCGCTGACGCAAGCCTTATGAACTTAGTTGGGCTTCAAGATATTGGTGAAACAATAAATGAGTTCGCAACAGAAGAAATGAAAGCAAAATATCTTCCAATGTTCACAAGCGGCAAGGTAACAGGGGCAATGATGCTTACCGAGCCTGACGCAGGCTCTGACCTCCAGGCAGTACAAACAAAAGCAATTCTGGACGAAAAAACAGGCGAGTGGAAATTGTACGGCGTTAAACGTTTTATAACCAACGGCTGCGCGGATATATCACTAGTGCTGGCAAGAAGCGAAGCAGGCTCAAAAGACGGACGTGGGCTCTCGATGTTCCTTATAGAAAAAGATAAATCAGTTCAGATACGAAGAATAGAGAATAAACACGGCATACATGGCTCACCTACATGTGAACTTCAGTTCAACGGTACGCCCGCGTTATTAATAGGTAAGAGAAAAATGGGGCTGATACGTTACGTTATGTCTCTGATGAATGGTGCGCGTGTTGGCGTTTCTGCCCAAGGGATAGGTATCGCGGAGTGCGCGTATCGCGAGGCGCTTAAATATGCAAAAGAGAGAGTACAGTTCGGTGAACCTATAATAAACTTTCCGGCAGTGTATGACATGCTCACCAAAATGAGAACAGAAATAGAGGGCGCTCGCGCCATACTTTACGAGACATGCCGTTACGTTGATCTTAAAAAAATGTACACTTTATTAAATGAACATGAGCCCGAGAATAAAGAATACAGGGAGAAACTCAGAAAATATTCCAACATAGCGGCCGTTCTAACACCAATGGCAAAGGCTTACTCAACAGAAATGTCCAACCGCGTAACTTACGACGCTGTTCAAGTCCACGCGGGCACCGGCTTTATGAAGGAATTTCCTGTGGAAAGATTATCGCGCGACGCAAGAATAACTAATATATATGAAGGCACCACTCAGCTTCAGGTCATTGCGGCCATAGGCGGTGTAGTTAACGGTACGCTTGACTCATTACTTGCTGAGTACGACAAGATAGAATATCCAAAAGAGCTGCATACCGTTAAGGAATCGCTTAATTCAATAAGGAGCATGGTAAATAGATGCGTTAACATCTTCGCCGAAAAGAACGACAAAGAGTTTCAGAGTTATTTTGCGCGTAACGTTGTAGATATGGCGTGTGAACTATTTATCGGCTACAGATTGCTTAAGTTCTCTATAAAGGATGAAAGAAAAAGATTTATAACAAGGTTGTTCGTTGAAAAAGCATTTGCAAATGCATTAAGACTTACGGAGCCTATATTAAAGAACGATATAACGGCCATAACCAACAGAGACGTAATAATGGAACTATAGGAGGAAAAAATGCCATACATAGTAAAAGAACAAAGGAACATTGTAGATAAACACGTTAAAGCGCTTACTGAAACAATTAAGGGACTCGGAAAAGAAAATCGCGCCGGAGTTTTGAATTATTCCATCAGCTGCCTGATACGTGACCTTTATGATCTTCGTTATTCAGAAGTTAACGAGGCCGTAGGAATGCTTGAATGCACAAAGCAGGAATATTACCGTCGTGTTGCCGGCCCATACGAGGACAAAAAGGTTAAAGAGAACGGCGACGTATATTAATCAATTATTTCAACTAATTATCGTTTTGTGCGCCCCTGTCCTGGAAAAATAAACTTGACTTATAATATATAATTGTGGTACTAATAGTGAAGTTATAGGAGGCCACGTAATGAAAAGTTTTAAAAGAGTTTTTCTAACGCTTGTGATTTTCGGTTTTGTATTTGCTGCAAATGTTTACGCCCAGAAAACAAATACACCAGTTCAAGATTCAGTTTTGCAACCACTTAAAGGTTATATCCTTGTTGGACCATCAGTCTCTAGTGAAAACGATTCTATAAAAGTAACTCCAGCAGAAGCAGGATATATCTTGGCAGGATATACGTTATCTTCCTTAGGCGATACTCCTACTGTTCGACAGGAATCTATTGATTATTGGGTTGGTCCAGATGGTGGCTATACTATAGTTAAGCGTACTACCCCAGGAAAGCTCGTAGATTTTTATATAATACAAGACGGCGTTGTGAAGAAATTAGAATATTAGATTAATCCATATTATATTTTTCTAATCTATACCGCATTGAACGGAATGTGATGCCGAGCAGTTTTGCCGGCCCATACGAAGATAAAAAAGTTAAAGAGAACGGCGACGTTTATTAAACTTTAATTCTCTGTAAGAATCGTTTATTAGATCCTTATTGTTTATCTTAAAGACATTCATTAGCTTTTTTATTTTAAATTGTTCATTTTTAATTACGGAAGACCTGGAACAAACAGCCTCAAATTCGAGGAAACATCCAAGCTCAACGACTTTATCAAGGTGTATCCTGACGTTATCTATTAGATAGATATGACGCTCTTTTTCTACGATGGTATCAATGCCGAATATGTGTGAGAACAGCGCCTTTACAGTATTGGCATTTGCAAGTTCGATCAAAGCATAGTTGCTAGTTTTTGCTTTTGTTTTGTTCTCTCTAATATATGGTATCAATACTGCTCCGGAAATAGAAGACTCCCTGATCTTAAGTCGACCATTCTTGGTCTTAAAATAAGTATCCAATTGATGGTCACAGCCCAAATACTTTGCACCTATGCTACCTGCAATATCACGGCCAGCTTTTATGTTTGGGTAATGAGCCTTTATTTCTATGTTTTGTGACACGGCGGTACTTTACCAAAATATTGCTGTATTAACAATAAGTTAAAACACTACTAATTGCTATACAAAAATAATTATAACCTGTTGTTATTTTTATAATATTAATTTATAATGTATAGCAATGAAGCATCCTAACACATACAGTATTGATGTTACAATTAACGGCAATAAGATCAAAAAAGTTCTAATTGGAAGACATTATGAGTTGAAACACGCACATTACATGAATGATGAACTGATCCTTTCACTCGTTAAAATGCTGGATGGAAAAATTTTCCAGGTAGATTCCACGACCAGGGGTATTGAATATTATGTTGCCGATATTGAATACGGTGCTCCATTAAAAGTCTATAGATTAATATGGCTTTTTGAGGGAAAGATACTTGAAGTGATAGGTATAATAAATGCATATAGGAGAAGGAGGAAAGAAAAATGAGGAAGAGTAAGCTTTCTGAGCTAACCAGAAAAGATATAGAGGCCATAACGCTAAAGGCTTCAAGAAAGAAAGGAGTTCCTTTAGTTAAATCAGAGCAAGTTAATATGCGTATAGACCCTGTTCACTTGCAAAGGATAAAAGAACTTGCTAGTCGGTGTGGAGAGAAATACACCACTTTCATTCTGAATCTTATTGTAGAGGATATAAACAGGCTTTGGGCTGTTTATAAAAAATAGAGGCTAAAAGTGAGAATTCTGTTCACGGTCATGATTGGAATAATCTTTTGCTTGCATACCTACGCGTCTGACTGTGAAATGTGGTTTAAGAGTATTGGAGTAAGCCCCAAAGACGGTGATTGCCTTTTAAAATGCGCATCTGCGAGAGTTGGGATGAGGGATTATGATTGCCCATCTAGATGTCCTAATTTTTGTAGCCAGAATTTTGTAACTAATGCACTATTTAACATACAAAGTGTTGTTTATTACCCCGGTTTGACAAAAGCAGAACGAGCTTTAGCGTCACAATACCCGGCCGAAGCGATAAAGGCATACATCAGTAAGGAAAAAACCGAGGATTTAACTTTGGATACTTTTAAAGTAAATCATCCCAACGACGAAAGTGATGCATTCCGGCATTTTGCCTGGTCGTGTTTTTTAACTATGGAACTAGGCGAGGAAAAGGCTTTAAAGTTCTTAGACGCTCATGAGCAGAACGACAGAATGCAAAACGACGCGGAGCGCTCAATGGATATAGCCAACAACAAAGTCGGGGTCTCCAGATGTAAAAATCTTAATAAGGCCAAAATATCCAATGAGGATGTTAGAAATATGGGACTTGAAGAATTAAAGAACAAAAACCTCACTATAATAAAAAGCCGGGGGCTGCTCAAATGAAAAAATATAAGAGCATTTTTTTGATGTCCATTTTTTTTATGATTACTGCCGGTCTTTTTGCAAAAAACTATACAAAAATGTTTTACAAAGGAACGTTCTTGTCTCAAAAAGAAACAGAAAAAAAATGGGGAACTAAAGAGTTAGATATGAATGCATGGAAAAGTGGAACTATACAAAATAGATCAGCAATGACAGCGTCCATACTGAAAAACAAGAAGAAATATATTGGTAAGCTTAATACGGATATCGCGGCCATTTTTGGGAAACCCGATAGCTACTATATTAGCGATTTGATCCCGTCATATATCATTCAATAATATAAAAAAGACGGGGACGAGGGATGGGAGTTAGTGTTTATGACTGACACAAACGACAAGATCATAGATGTAAAGGTACACAGACAGTACCCAAAGTAATTTACGAAGATAAAAAGGTTAAAGAGAACGGCGACGTTTATTAGTCCATATTATATTTTTCTAATCTATATCGCATAGAACGGAATGTAATGCCGAGCAATTTTGCCGCGCGTTTTTTTACGCCGTTGGTCTTTCTAAGGGCTTTATTGATAATGTCCTTTTCAAATTCAGCCACCAGCTTTTCAAGTTCTAGCCCACCATCTGGGATCTCGTCAGGTGGAGCCACAGTGGTTGCAGAAATCTTCACAGGATGTTTTTGTCCGCGGTAATGTTCTATTATATGAGGCGGAAGATCACTTAGTTTTATTGTTTTGGTCGCGCACAAAGCCACAGCGCGTTCAATTATATTTTCAAGTTCTCTTACGTTCCCTGGAAAATTATATTTTTTTAACGCTTCTATAGCCTCTTCTGTTATACCGTGGATCTCTTTCTGAAGCTTATGCGAGTATTTTTCTGCAAAAAAGTTCGAGAGCATAACGATATCGTCGCCGCGTTCTCTAAGGTGAGGGGCTTTTATCTGTATAACGTTAAGTCTATAGAAAAGGTCTTCCCTGAAAGTTCCTTTCTTTACCATGTCGTGAAGATTTTTATTCGTCGCGCAGATAAGCCTTACATTTATATTTATATCGTTATTGTCGCCCACACGCCTAATTGTTCTTTCCTGGATTGCGCGAAGCAATTTTACCTGCAGATGAAGCGGAAGCTCCCCAACCTCGTCCAAAAATATAGTTCCGTTATTGGCTGTTTCAAATAATCCTACTTTTTCGGAGACTGCCCCTGTGAATGAGCCTCTTTTATGCCCGAACATCTCGCTTTCGATAAGATTTTCAGGAATTGCACCGCAGTTAACAGTAACGAAGGGTTTATTCTTAAGAGGGCCGTTCGTGTGAATTGCCTTTGCTATGAGTTCTTTCCCGGTGCTGCTTTCGCCGGTGATAAGAATATTACTTGTAGTCTGTGAAACAATTTTAATCATTTCATAAAGCATCAGCATGGGCATAGAGGAACCCACCATACCGCAGTAAACGTTCTTTTCGCCAAGCTGAGCTTTAAGCATGATGTTCTCGTAAGATAATCTCTTTTTTTCTATCGCTTTTTTGGTGACCATTAAGAGGTTGTCTATTTTAAAAGGTTTAGCTATAAAATCGTACGCGCCTTTTTTAATAACATCTATCGCGATCTCAGTAGTTCCAAAAGCTGTTATAACGATTATTTCAGTAGTGGGATCCATTTTCTTGAGCGATACCAGCGCTTCAATGCCGGACATCTTTGGCATTTGTATGTCCATAAAAACAAGATCGAACTTTTCGTTCTCAAGCATTTTTAAGGCTTCAACACCGCTGGCTGCGGTCTTTACGATGTAGTTCTCTTTTGTGAGCAGAAGGTCCAAGAACTCCCTTATGCTCTGTTCATCATCCACGATAAGTATCTTGTGCTTTGGTCCGTTACTCATACCCTTACTCCTATTCTAAAAACAGTTTCTTTATCACTGCTCATGACATCGATCCTTCCGTTGTGAGCCGAGATTATGTTCTTCGCTATGGCAAGCCCAAGGCCTGTGCCTTTTTCTTTTGTCGTAAAGAAAGGCTGGAATATTTTATCCAGGTTATCTTTTGGTATTTTCTCGCCGTTATTTGTTATCTTTATCGCGGCCTCGCCGTGCTTTAGCGAAAGCGAACAGGTTATTTTTCCCTTTTGCGGGCTCGCGTAAATTGAGTTTATCAAGATGTTGTTTAAAGCCTGTTCTATCCTCTGCTGGTCGCCGTATATCTTTATATTCTCATCGGAGCCTGAGTATTTTAAGGCCAAGCCCTTTGTTATGAAATCTATGTTTATGGTGATGCTGTCACACAAGCTCTGTAAGAGTTCATTAAGGTTAATTTCCTCTTTTCTTCTTTTTTCCGGCGCCGAATAT
>JAZDEK010000015.1:0-7340 GCA_043808895.1 Pseudomonadota bacterium | reverse complement strand
CCAGAAATGTTGTGGATGAATTTTGTTGATTCTGGACATTATATCTTGTTGAGTATATTTTATTGTTTGTGGTGAAAAAGATCGTTTTTGTTTCTCTATCCTTATTATTTTCGTGTTCAACGGTTTCTAACAGTCCTCATGTTTATAAGGAATTACCTGACGTTGATAATGTCGATGCTGCACTTAAATGGGCAGATAAAAATCTGTATTATAAAAATGATGACCCATGGGACACCGCATCAAATATAGGATCCATACTTAAAAATGGTTATGGGGATTGTAAAATGCTTGCTGGTGTTGTTTCTGCATTGCTTGATAAAGTTGGTCAGAAAAATCTATTTGTTGTTATAAAAGACGAACAAAATGGAGAATGGCACATGTTCAATGTTTTTCGAAATAATAGAGGCTGGAGAGTAGTAGATAATCTAAAGTTGAACCCAAGATCGTTTAAAAATGTAGATGATATTAAAAAACTGTATAAAGTCGACGAGTTTATAAAAGTATTTGAGCATTATGAAGATTTTAGGAAGTGGTTTAATGAAGAAGTTTATCCAAAGGGGTGAATGTCATTACTCTTTTGTTTATTCATAAAGATGCATAGGTTTTGTAAAGCAATGCAAAGGACTTGGGCGCAGTGCCGATGATCTTTGAATTCAGTTCCTCAAGATGTTCCAGCATATTCTTTACACCGTTCAGCTTTTCTATGTTGGGAAGAAAACCTGACTCTCTGTAAAGTTCAAGAGTGAAATTGTAAACCTCGGTGATCATTTCCTTACTATGTTTTTCTGAATCAATTTTTTGTAAGCAGTCCGCGGCAAGCTCAAAATATGTGCGGCCGCTCTTTCCTGCTTTTTCGTACGGCATGAGTATAGTGGACGTAAGTTCCAGGACGTAACTCGCGGAAGTATATTTCTCCATCGTGGACGTTATTTGAGTGAATTTCTTTACAACATCTTTCACGCTGCTTATGTTGTAACTTGCGACCCCGCTGTTTATTTTTTCTTCAATTTCAATTTCCACTATCTGAAAATGATCAAGCCCGCCCTTAAAACGTTTTGATAAACGTTGCCCACCGAATGCCGGCGCGTTAATAAGCCCGATGTCGCGCGTTAAGGCGTTAAAAGTGATATGACCGTCACCAAAAAGTCGTTTTGTGAGTATAAGGCTGGGGGTGATTATTCTTTTATTTTCCATAAGTTTCCTCGCTAAAATTAACACGGAATGACGCGCTGTACAAGGGGTTTACGCTCCACCTTTGACATAGAAACCTTTATAGCGTAAGAGTTTTGTAGAGGCAAAATACATGAAAGTTGGCATAAGCGCGATAGAGTATTACCTTCCGGAAAAGGTCATAACTAACGACTTTTTTAAACACGCCGAGAACGATTTTTTGGAAAATAAGGTCGGAATAAAAGAAAGGCATGTTGCCGCGGATAATGAATTCACAAGCGACATGGCCGTTAAAGCCGTTAACCAGCTAATAGAGAAAAATAAAATAAACAGGAACGAGCTGGAGTTCATGGTGCTCTGCACATTGAGCCCCGATTATGTTCTGCCTCAAACCTCTGCCCAGGTACAGTTGGCGTGCGAGCTCCCCACGAGCATTTACACCGTCGATATAAGAATGGGTTGCACGGGTTTTGTACATGGGCTCTCAATAGCTCAAAGCCTTATTGCCGGCATGGGATTTAAAAAAGGGTTGCTAGTAACGGCGGATAAATTCTCCATCTATTTAAGTTATAGGGATTATAACGTTGATACTTTATTCAGTGACGCTGCTGCTGCGATACTCGTTGAAAAGGATCCAAAGCTTTTTGAAATAGTCGCTCATGATTTTGGTACCGATGGAAGAGGTGTTGAACATATAATAATTCCCGCGGGTGGATCAAAGGAGCGTATCAGCGAGGAGTCCTCAAAGTTCATATTTATAAAAGACGGAGTTGAACGATCAAGGAATTATCTCCATATGAACGGGCGACAGGTCATGAAGTTCGCCGATAAAACCGTTCCTGTTTCCGCGAACACAGTCCTTAAAAAAGGCGGGATCAAAATGGAAGACCTGGACTGGGTGATAATGCATCAGGCCAATAAACTCATGCTTGAAAATCTGGGCGTGACAATGCACATACCGAAAGAAAAGAACTATATAAACCTTTGGAACAAGGGGAACACCATCGCCTCTTCTATCCCCATCGCCCTCAAAGAGATAATGGATAAGGGCGAGCGCGTTAACCACGACAAACACTGGCTTGTGACAGGTTTTGGGCTTGGGTTCGCTTGGGGTACCACCCTTCTAAAATACATCGGAAAGTAGCCAGTAATAATCTATTGACTTTTACCGCAATATAGTGTATAATGCAATATGGTCGGCTGATGGCGCTCTCAAGGATTCATGAATGTCAGCCGATAAGACACTGCAGGGGGCCGAGGTGGTACGTATGCGGATAAAGAACCCAGTAAGCATCAAACTTCTTTTGATATCACTTCTTGTGGTCTCTGTTTCATCTTGCACAATAAAGATAAAAAATCCTCATGCGACTAGTACTAGCGGTGTAACCGGCGACGAAAATAGCGGTGACGAAGTCGGCGCAACCGAAATGGCTCAAGTATCGGACGTTACGTTCGATCTACCTGAAGGCTCGTACAGCGAGGATCAGGAAGTTGGTATGGTCACAAGTACGGACGGAGCGGAAATTCATTATATAATTATAGAAGGGGATGATGATCCTCCAGTTGTGTTCTCAAATTTCTCGTCCCGCATTCCTATAACTGGTCACGGAAGAGTGGTTACAATAGTCGCGTACGCGGCCAAAGACGGAATGAGGGACAGCGAGGTTGTTAGAAGGACATTCAGGATAAATTATGATCAGGTTTCTACACCGTCCATAGACCCGATCCCCGGAGAATTAGCTAGGGGAACTTCTGTAACGATCACTTGCGTTACACCGGGCGTAGACATTTATTACACCACCGATGATAGCGATCCAACAGAACTAAGCTCTCTATATGATCCGGACAGCAAGCCAACGATAACGTCAGCTGTAACTCTGAAAGCTAAAGCGTTTAGAGCTGGTCTTCTACCCTCCGAAACAACGTCGGCCGTTTATACTATATCCAGAAAAATATACGCAGCGGGGTCGTTCGCGGCGTACACTAATCTTTACAGCCGCATAATAAGGGTTAACTCGGACGGTTCAATAGATACTAGTTTTGATGTTGGCGCGGGCATTACAGGCGGTAGGGCAACTGTTGCGGATATAGCTATTCAACCCGATGGCAAAATATTAATTGCTGGAGATTTTACTTTATATAAAGGTGTCGCTCGTAACCACATAGTTAGAGTGAATGCGGATGGTTCAGTGGACACCTCTTTTAATCCTGGAGTTGGCGCTGATAGTAACGCACTCAACCGTGTGGTGTTGCAATCCGACGGTAAGATATACGTTACTGGATCGTTCCATTTGTACAATGGCGTCTATCATCCTTGCGTAGTAAGGTTGAACTCAGACGGTTCGTTAGACAGCACATTCAATGTGGGGTTTAACACTCCAGGCATTACAGGTCCGAGCGGCTACGACGTATTGATCCAACCTGATGGTAAGATCTTGATCGGTGGTACTTTCTCGGTATACGGCCTTAACGGCCTCATAAGAGTGAACTCTGATGGCTCGCAGGATGTTTCTTTTACCCACACAGCGACGGCAGGTGTTTATTCGCTGGCACTACAGGCCGACGGCAAGATACTGGTTGGCGGACAGTTTGCAACGTGGAATGGAGTGGCTCGTAAAGATATGGCCAGGATAAATTCGGACGGATCATTGGATACTAGTTTCAATACTGGAAACTATATGTATGCGACTAAAAAGATAGCGGTTCTAGGCGATGGTAAAATTATGACCGGCGATTTCAGCAATAGGGTAGCAAGACTAAACGCTGACGGTACAACGGACGGCACCTTTACGGGTAGCGTTACCAACCCAGGCACGAGATCGGTAGTGTTTTCGTTCCAGGCTGACGGACAGCTGTTGGTTAACGGATCATTTTCTGCATATAACGGCACGGCTCGTCCGTACATAGCAAGAGCGAACGCCACTAACGGATCGATAGATATCAGCTTTGATCCAGGAGTTGGGCCTAACGGTGCTGTTAACGTAGCGACGCCTCAATCTGACGGCAAAATATTGCTCGGTGGAGTTTTTACGATGTACCGGGGAACGACAACAGCCTCCAATATAGTGGGTGCCAGCTTCTCTAACGGCTCACTGGTTAGTGATTTTGAGGTCGGAGCTGGAGCTAACGGTATCGTTTATACATCGATAGTCCAATCTGACGACAAGATATTGATAGGCGGAGCTTTTACAACTTATAACGGTACAAGCATTAGTCGTATAGCTAGGATAAACACTGACGGTTCTCTGGATGCTTCTTTTACTCCGGGAACCGGTGCTAACAACATCGTTATATCAATCGTGCCTCAATCTGACGACAAGTTCTTGATCGGTGGAAGTTTTACGTCGTATAACGGTACGGCGTATAACCGTATAACGAGGATAAATTCTGACGGCACACTGGACACTTCTTTTACTCCAGGGACCGGTGCTAACAACGCTGTTTACTCAATAGCGCTTGATGCTGACGGCAAGATCTTAATTAGCGGAAGTTTTACATCGTATAATGGTACGGCGCGTACCCGTATAGCGAGGATAAACTCTGATGGCACACTGGACACTTCTTTTACTCCAGGGACCGGTGCTAGCAGCACTATTTACACAATAGCGGTTCAGGCTGACGGCAAGATCTTAATTGGCGGAGCCTTTACATCGTATAATGGTACCGCGCGTAATCGTATAGCGAGGATAAACTCTGACGGCTCGCTTGATACTTCTTTTAATCCCGGGACTGGCGTTAACGCCAGTGTCCAGACAATAGCGGCACAAGCGGACGGTGATATTTTGATTGGTGGAGATTTTACGACATATAATGGGTCAGCATGCGGTTATATAGCGAGAATAAATTCGGATGGCTCACTGGACGCTGCTTTTAATTCTGGAACTGGTGCCAGCGCTTCTGTCCGCAACATTCTGATCCAAGATGACAGCAAGATCCTGATCGGTGGAGGTTTCACAACATATAACGGTACTGCTAACCATCTTGTGACAAGGCTGAATACTGATGGGTCACTTGACGACAGTTTCATAATGGACCCCACGGCATCACGCAGCGGAACCGTATATTCGATAGCTGTAAGCGGTAATTAACGTTAAGGCTCGATATCTTTTTTATAAGTAAGATAGAATATCCCGCCGATCATGAATATTATTATAGAGAGTCCCTGCATAATTGTGATCGCGTCGGCACCGACGGTGGTTTTAATGCCCAGCGTCCATTCGAACAATTTTAAAAATGCCGCCTGACCTATCCCAATTCCAGCAGGGGCAAGCGGTATCGCCGTCGTGATAAGTCCAACAGGGACGATGAATAGATACGCATATATGTTCAATGAGTCAAAATTCAACGCTCTTGTTATTGTGTAAAACGCTAAAATATTTAATCCATGCGTTACAAAAGAGACCAAAAGCGCCCACGTCAGGTATTTATGTTTATTCCTGTACGCGTGGAACGCCTCGTACACTTTTATTATAATTGTTGAGAGCGGAAGATTCTTTAAAAGAGCCTGCCATTTTCTGTTCCTGTTGACTCTGCGCGACAGCATCAATAAAGTGAACGCGACAATTCCAACCAGCACCAGCACTATGGTTATCCCGAGCGTTCTTAGCGCTGGTTGCTGCGAGAAAACTTTGTAGTGAAGCAAGAGCCCGACGGTGGCGATCACTATCAACGCCACAGCACCTATTAGTCTATCCAGTAAGATCGTTGTTACGGCTGCGGTTTTTCTACCGTGAGTTTTTCTCGTTATATAAACACTCTTAACAATATCGCCTCCCACGGCGCCAGGCAGCATGGTCGTAAAAAAAAGTCCTATAAAACAAAGCGATATGACATCTTTTGCTTTTAAATGTATGTCTTGTCCCTTTAATAAAAGATCCCATCTGTAGAAATTTATAAGCGCCGACGCGAATATCATCACGAACGCCAGCGTGATAAGAAGATAATTGTTCTTAGCCTCGTACACAGCGGCAATGTTCAGCTGCCCGGAACTTATCATGTAATATATAAGTCCGCCCGCTATGGCGAATTTCAGAGAGTAAATTAGAACTGTTTTAATTTTCAAAACATCACTCCTGGAACGCGTTGCCAAAATAATTATATACTCTTTAGTAAGTTATGCTAATTATAAAATGTTATGACGGCTTTTTTGTGCATGGCGACTATTTATCTTATCTGGGGCAGCACATATCTTGCCATGCGAATAGGCGTTATGCCCGGCAGCGGTTTTACTCCGTTCACCATGGCGGGAACTCGTCTTATTGTCGCGGGTTCGCTTTTACTTTTGATATCGAAATTAAAAGGCAACAGCATAAGAACATCGGTCGCCGAACTTAAACATGTATTGGTGTCGGGAATATTGCTCTGGGGTACAGGGCACCTTATCATACTCTGGAGCGCGCAGTATATTGATTCAGGATACACCGCGCTCATAATCTCATCTACGCCCATGTGGGTGCTCTTAATGGAGTCGTTGATCGACAGAAAATATCCGGACATACGTCTTATCGGCCTTATACTGACGGGACTTTTGGGCATTATCTTACTTTTATATCCGCAAATGAACTCTGGCTCTCATCTCAATATGCTCAGTGTATTCCTTATAGTGATAGGCTCCATAAGTTGGGGCGCAGGCTCCATGTATATGCAGAGAGTGCACACAAAACTCTCTACAATATCTTACTTGGGATATCAGCAACTGCTTGCGGGAGTGGTAATTATTTTATTGTCGCTGTGTTTGGGTGACCCGATGCCTAGCCCAACGTTATCCGCATTTTTTGCGTGGGGATATCTTGTAATATTCGGCTCGATAATATCGCTTACCGCGTATTTAAAAGTCCTTAAACTTTTACCGCTCAGCGTTGTTATGACTACAAGTTATGTGAACAGCATGGTCGCTGTAACACTTGGTTACATTTTCCTGGACGAGAAAATAACACCGATGATGCTGCTCGGAGGATGCGTAGTGATAGTCGCCGTTTACGGTATAATAAAAAGGAAGAAGTTCAAATATGCGTAAAGTCTTTTTATTATCGCTCATGTTTGCTTTCTTTATTTTTCAAAGTGACGCGAAAGGCGCAGATCAAACAAAAAGAGATGTACAGTTTGATGACCCTTACGCAGTCGACCTCTCAAAATCCGAGCCATTAGAACCATATGATGACAAGACGGAC
>JAZDEK010000014.1:0-6692 GCA_043808895.1 Pseudomonadota bacterium | reverse complement strand
AAACAAAGGCTGTTAAATTCTATAAGCAGGGTTTAAATGAATATAACCGCGGGAATTATGTAACAGCGTTAAAGAATGTTGAGAGATCACTCTCGTTCTACCGCTATAGTAAAAATAAGAAACTTATGCTCAAACTCAGGCAGCTTGGTTACGACAATTACACGAACGGTATATCTTTAATTAATTTTAAACCTGATCTTGCGTTAAAATATCTTCTCACCGCAGAAGAATTAATTGACCCAAAAGATAAAAAAACGAAAGAAAAGATATCGGAAGCTATTGAACAGCTTCGGTCGCAACTTGAGGAAGAGCAACATACGGGAGAATGAACTTCTTGATCCTCTTTTTATTTAAAGGCTTAACGATAAATCGCGCAGCACCTCTTTTTGCAACGTCGCTGATATTCCTTCTCTCGCAGTCCTTGGAAAGCGCAATAACACTGATTCCGGGACCACAATGCCTTACAAGCTCCGAAAGGAAATCGGATGTATCAAAGCCTTCCTCGTTATCATAATCGATAACAGCAACGCTGTTAGTAAAATTTATTTCAGTAAAAGGTTTATCAAAAAGATAAGATTCCACTCCTCCCTGCTGGAAGAAATCAAGGAACAGGTTTATTAGGCCGCTGTCCTGAGAGAATAGTATCACTTTTTTGTTTTCCATAATTTTTACGCCCCGTAGGTCAGTGTATATGCCAACATCTTATACAAAAGTTTGGCCGCAGTAAACTGGGAATAATGGTTCACGTGATCGGGGGCAAGTTCAACTATGTCCAGGCCTAGAACTTTTCTGCCCGTTATGGCTTTCTTAAGTATATCAAGTGTTTGATACCACGAAAGGCCGCCCGGCTCGGGTGTTCCGGTTGACGGCATTATGGATGGATCAAGCGCGTCTATATCAAAAGTTATGTAGAGCTCTTCGCCCAAAAGTGAACTTATCTCCGCCGATACATCCTTATTATAGATATCGTGCGCGTAAAAAACTTTGTGGTCGGGATTCTTATTTACATAGTCCGCTTCCTCTGGGGACACACTTCTTATACCAACCGCTGTTATGTTCTTGAACCATTGTTTGTGGTCGCGCATTCTTTTTATTACCGCGGCATGCGAATATTTTGTTCCATCGTAGCTTTCGCGTAGATCCAGATGCGCGTCAAAATGGAGTATGGAGAAACCTTTTTTATTCTCGGCGATACCCTTGAAAACCCCATAGCTTAACGCATGCTCGCCGCCAAGGACCACGGGAATTTTCCCGTCGGCGACACAGCGACTTACATTTTCCTTTACACTATTAATATATATTTCGGGGTTATCCGTGTCCTGAGTAATGACGTCAAGCGTGTGGACACCCGCGGTAATGGCTTCGCGTTTTAATTCCGTATCGTACGGTTCAAGCTGGACGACGGACTCCAATATGGCGGCCGGACCGTTCTTTGTCCCCTTGCCGTAACTTACAGTTACTTCCATTGGAGCGGGAATAATAACAAATCTTGAATCTTTGTAAGGGCAATCAAAATTTAGGAAATCGTTGTATGCCATAACAGCGTCTACAACTTAACTATCATGACCGCGCATGCTACAACAGTTGTCCAAAGACCGAACTTGCTGCACTGAGCGGACTGCGTGATATTCATCGTTTTAACTATTTCCTTGTTCATCTTCCAGAGTTCACGTTTCTCGTCGTAGTGAAGGTTCTCGCCTATGGATATACCAAGTGTCGTGGCCAACATATCGGCTGCAAGGTCTTCGGCGTACTCACCGGCGACCTCGTCGGTCTGACCGAAAGAATGGTGTTCGCTTATATATCCGAATTTATCTTTATCCGCAGGCAGCGCAAGTCCCACCGACGCTGCAAGTAGTCTATTTGGTTCGTTCGTGGCGTTCTCGGATATTACACAAAAGACTATCTGGCCGTGTTTTAGCTTCTTAAGTCCCTCTGTTTTTGTCATGAGCTTGCATTTTGGCGGGAATATAGATGAAACTCTGACCAGATTGAAAGGCGCTATGCCAGCGGCTCTCAAAGCTTGCTCAAACGAAGCTAATTTTTCTTTGTGTCTGCCAACGCCCTTGGTTAAAAAAACTGCTTTTGGTATCAATTCAGTCTCCCCCTAAAATCTTTATTCCTACTTTTAAGATATTACTCAGTTATCAAAATCGGTCAATCCGATTTTTTAGAAAAAATAAGAGAGGCGCTGCTGCTTTTCTCTAAAAAGGTAATAGATCTTTTGGAAAAACCTAATTTGTTCTCAAAACGGCGGTTGCCTTTAGAGACATATATCTTTTTTTCCTCGTCGCTGAGTGGCGGTATCAAACCAAAATTCATCTTCATAGGCTGAAAATCCTTGGGGCTGGCTTTTGTCAGATAATCCCTGAGCGAACCAACGGCCGTATACGACGGTATAGTCCAAAGTTCATCCCCGTTTATCCTCTTATATATAGAGCTGCAGACAACCATAGAGTGGGCTATGGACTCAATGTAGCCCTCAACGCCACTTATCTGTCCGCACAAAAACACTCTCGGTTCAGCCTTAAGGCTCATATCGCTGTTCAACACCTCTGGCGCGTTCACGTAAGTGTTGCGGTGCATAGAGCCAAATCTTAAGAACTCGGCTTTACCAAGACCGGGAATTTTTCTGAACAGGCGTTCCTGCTCAGGATACATCAGTCGGGTTTGGAACCCGACCATATTATATATGTTGCCCGCCGCGTTATCCTGACGAAGCTGTACCGCGGCGTAGGGATTTCTTCCGGTCTTTGGATCAATAAGTCCGTCGCCACGCATTGGGCCGTTCAAGAGATTATCCCGGCTGTCTTCCGCCATGGCCTCAATGGGCATACAGCCCCTAAAGAATATTCCATCGTCGCCTGGGTGAATTGGAGATTTCTCGGCTCTAATAAGTGAATCCACAAGATCGCAATACTCGTCTTTGGTCATCGGACAATTTATGTAGTCGCCGCCATTCTCTTGGGCATCGGCATACCTTGACGCGCGAAAACATATATCCATATCGATGGATCCTGCATGTACCAAAGGAGCTATAGCGTCGTAGAAATATAGATACTCTCTTCCCATGATATCCGAGAGCGACCTTGAAAGAGAGCTTGAGGCAACGGGCCCGGCGCACACAGCGACCAGATCAAATTTATCAAGAACTGTGCGAAGATCTGAAACTTCTTCCGGAATGATCTTAATTTCCTTTAAGGACGATAATATTTTTGTGACCTCAGATGAAAAATCATTCCTGGAGACGGCAAGAGCGGTGCCGGCGGGGACAGCAGTTTTATCAGCGACCGAAACCAGCATGGATCCCAAAAGCCTCATCTCCTGTTTTAAAAGTCCGGCGGCATTATGGAGCTCGTTCCCCCTGAAAGAGTTGGAGCAGACAAGTTCCGCGAACTGCGTGGTTAGATGTACAGCGTCGTTATATTTATTGTCAAGCCGCGCCTCATACAAGGAAACATCCATTCCCCTTGATGCGAGTTGATAAGAAAGTTCAGAGCCCGAAAGCCCGGCGCCTATTACACAGATCTTTTTACTCATTTTATATTCAAGAACCTTGAGACAAGGACCCTTACATTATTCCTGTCCTCTTCCGAGGCGCTGTGCCAAGCCGATATAAAACGGACAAGAAAAGGGTCGTTCTCATCTTCACAACCCTTACCGTCAGCGCCGCCGAGCTTAATATCGGTCCTAGTTATGATCTTATTTTTCATGGCGTCGGCGAGCATTTTGGAAAGCTCCCTTACATCAAGGTCCAGTACTTTGGCGTAATCGGAGATCCTGTGCGCCGGAATATCAGCCACGCCCCTTTCTATATTAGATATGAATTGAGGTGTTTTGAAATTCATTTTGGACGACAGATCGTTTTGTGTAAGCTTTAAGAACTCCCGCCTCTTTTTAAGATACAACCCTAGTTGCTTTGAATTCATCCAACACTCCTTTAATACTGTTTTACTACAACAATAATTAAAGTAGAATACAAAACTATGAAAAAACTATGGGGCAAAATAACAGTTATAACGGATGATAGGCTTTACGACGTTATTCTTGGCAAACTATCCTTGATGTTCAATGTAGACGGTGTCCATGAAGAAAAGATCAGTAAAACAAGGACCAAGCTAACCGTTTACACAAAGGATATAAAAAAACTACCAGTTTCCAATTTAATAGAATACGACCCCGCAATAGAGACCAGGTGGAAAAAATATTTTAAGCCTAAACGTGTGGGCGAGAAGATCGTTATAAAACCCAAGTGGGAAAAATATAAAGCAAAAGCCGGCGACGTAGTAGTGAATATAAACCCCGGCACCGCATTCGGCACGGGACTTCACGGCACAACAAGAGGAGTTATCATAAGCCTTCAAAAGATCCTCGACGAAATAAAAAATAAAAAAGGCCTATCACTTTTGGACGCGGGAACAGGAAGCGGAATACTCGCGATAACAGCCCATAAACTCGGCATAAAGGACATAACCGCCGTAGACAGTGATATAGAGGCTGTAGCCATAGCAAAAGAGAACGTGGTCTTAAATTCAATACGCATGGATGGAATAAAAATAAAGCATAACGGGATCGAAAAACAAAACGGCACATACAACATAGTGCTCGCGAACATTGTTTCCGGCGTGCTTATAGCACAGAGGAGACGCATATCGTCGCTGATAAAGCCCGGTGGATACGTGATACTATCAGGGATATTAAGAACCGAGGCAAATAAAGTTAAAAGATCTTTCGGAGAAATTAAAGGATTAAACTATATACGCGCTGTTAATATGGACGAATGGACCACTTTTACCATTCAAAAGAAAGGCCGGCCTTAATCACCACGCCGTCGGGAGTTACGTTGTTCGGGTTCTTTGCTCTGACAGCGTCAGCACCTATGATAAGCAGAGTTCGGGTAATATGCGTCCACTTATAGAGGTTGTATTCGGCTTTTTTATCAACTGCGCCTATCCTGAACAATAAACCGCCGCCAAAAGTCTTGAAAGGATATTCCCAGCTTCCCCTGGATATCTTAACGAACTCCACTCCGCCATCGACGTAAGGATAAAGCCAACGCATTAATCTAAACCTCAGTTCACCTCTTAAACCCACCGGATAAATATCGTTGCCGACTTCGTTCCCTTTTCTTACGCCAATACCGGTTATTATCGCGAGGCTCATGTATTTAGATAAATTTATCTGTCCGCCCACTTCAAAGGCACCGCCCGCTCTTACATTACTATATGTAGGATAGAAGCATCCCTGTCCCACGAACGAAAGTATGAATACACCGGGTCTGCCTACCCAACTGTCCTCTGATTCATAAACATATGAGCCACTCTCTTCTTGAGACTGAACATATCCGAAATCGTAAACACTTTTTACCGGCGCAGGCGCAGACGTGGATTTTGCAGCGGGTTTTGGCGCAGCAACAATTTTTGGTTTAGGCTCAGGCTTGGGTTCCGGCTTTGGCTCAACTTTGGGCTCAACCTTGGGTTCAGCTTCGGGCTTAGGCTCAATTACAGGCTCAGGTTTGGGTGCCGGAGCTGACTCAACTGCCGGTTCCAATTTAGGTTCGAGTTTAGGCTCCAGATTTAACTTTGGCTCTTGGACCATGGACGAGGAATTCTTTTCCATCTCGTTAAGAATGGATTCCATGCTGGCCGCGTCGTCCGTGATAGGAGGATAATTCTGCGCGAAACAACTCACGGTGAAAAATACTGACAAGAGCAAGAATGATAAGAGCAAGAACAAAACCCTATTCATAACAAGCCCGCCGAATTTTTCCCGACTGAATTTTTCACTTAGTACCCCGCTCCAAATCTGGTATAGTAGACGTTATGTTTATTTTACCTGTCATAATTCTTTTGGCAAGCATTGTGTTGGGATGGCTCTTTGAGAAGGTGCTGTTGCGGTGGCTGACAAAACTTGCCGACAGAACAGCATGGAAAGGCGACGACATTATAATCGGCTCCCTTAAGGGCATGTTCTTTTCAACATTCATAGTGTTGGGTGTTTACTTCGCTGTAGACACTTTCAGGTTCAACTATAATGTTAAAAATATCATCGTAAAGGTCCTCGCGTCGCTACTTATATTCATGGTGACCATAATCGCAGCCAGGGTATCGGTAGGATTCGTGAACCAGAGCACAACAACGGCTGACAGGATTTTTCCCGCGTCGACGATCTTAAAGAACATTATAAGAATAATTGTGTTCGCTGTGGGCGCTTTGATAATATTGAACAGCCTTCATATTTCCATAACGCCCATCATCACAGCGTTGGGAGTCGGCGGCCTTGCCCTCGCGCTCGCGCTTCAGCCCACATTATCAAATCTTTTTTCAGGGATACAGATCATCGCCTCAAAGCAACTTCTTCCCGGACAATACATAAGTTTAGAGAACGGGCAGGAAGGCTCCGTAGAGGATATAACGTGGCGCTACACCGAGATAAGATCGCCCAATAACAATATGATCACAATACCGAACTCAAAGATCTCGGAAGCCATGATAACAAATTATCACAAGGCCGATAAAGAGATCGCTCTTTTTGTTCCACTGCGTGTTGGTTTCAACGCGGATCTGGACCTTGTAGAAAAAACGTCAAAAGAGACTGCGAAAAAGGTGATGCAAGATACAGTTGGAGGAGCAAAAGATTTTGAGCCGCTTGTGAGATTTGCAAAATTCGGCGAAGCCGGAATTGAATTTAAC
>JAZDEK010000013.1:0-2523 GCA_043808895.1 Pseudomonadota bacterium | reverse complement strand
TTTTTGTGTTCTCGTAGTGTTCACCCTCGTAAGCGTGCTCAAGGTTCTGCAAAGTGTCCCCTATGGTACCTGCAGGGAACGAAGCTTTTATCTCCACTTCGCCGCCTTCTAAGAATTTGAACAATCTTTTTGCGTGTTCTCTTTCCTGATTCGCGGTCTCTTCAAAGATAGCTGATATCTGAACGTATCCTTCATCGCGTGCCTTTTTTGCTGAATAGGTGTAACGGTTACGAGCTTGTGATTCGCCGGCAAAAGCCGTTAAAAGATTCTTCTCGGTCTGCGTTCCTTTTAATTTAGACATAAATTCCTCCTCGTATTGACGTAATTTAATCTATGGATTTATAGCTCAATTTATAAAAAAGTCTAGAACTTGTAATTTGCCGAGAAAAGCCCTGTCAGGTAGTATGTGCTGGTATTCACAACCGTGCTTATCTCTGAATATATCTGTGAGCTGCCCTTTCCGGCTGAATATATGAGGCCAAGAACGAAAGAGGTGTTTTCATAGTTAAGGGAATACCCGGCCGTTACGCCATACATATCAACATGGGAAACAAGTGTTGTGCTGGATGTGGGCTGAGGCATATTTGTTTTATTACTGTAAAAACCTAAACGGGCTGTGTCTTTCGAGCGGAACGCATATTCCAATCCCAGCGCCCAATTCATTACAAAAGTATATCCGCTGGGAAAGAAAACATCTCTTACCGGAGGTGTGTACATATTTAAGTCGAAAGATACAAGTAGCGGTGTTGTTATTCTGTAAGCTGTGCCCAAACCTATATGTGTGCCTGTGTTCCTTTTACTTTTTGAGGACGCAGTGGAGTAGACCATGTCGTTTGATGTTCTCGCTTTGGTCTTTATCTGGTTGCTGTAATTTGATGAAAACAGGAACACGCGGTCAAGAACAAATCCCAGCGATATTTTATCGTTTATGATCCAAAGCACTCCAAGCTTTGGTTGTATCCCATGTTCGGAAAGCTGCAGGCTGTAATAAGTATTGTCGTACGTGTTATTAGAGTACCAGATGGTCTGGTCGTCTTGTATCCTGCCTTTTCTGTAGTTATAGCCTAGTGTCATGCCGATAGAGAGATCCTCATATAGTTTATAGGAGTAGGTTGGACCGAAAATGTAACTGCTATCGTTTGAATGTCTGTTAAGTGAGAATTGTTCTATAGCTTCCTGTGTGCCTACTGCCGGCATGTTCTCAAACATCTGATCTTGGTGTTCTACAAAAGAGTCAGGGTTGGCAAGCGACGCACCAAAAGAATGCCTGCCGAACGACTTAACCAGACCAAAAAAGTTCGGCATAAGTTCCATGCTGCTTCTTATCCAATCATTATCTCTTATAGCGTGTTCGTATGTTGTTCTTTGTATGTGTACGACGTTGACGCTGCCTGATACTCCGCCGCTGTTGGGTTGAGTGATACCGGCCGGGTTATAATATGTGCCCGATGTATCATCGGACAAACCTATGAACGCGCCGCCCATTGATGCGCCTCGGTCACCTATGAGGATGTTATTATAATGTTGTACGCCAGCGCTTAAATGTGTGGATAAAAGTAGTAACGCCAGAACAAGAATAAAGTTTCTCATATATAAGAGTTTTATTCGAAGTTCGGATTCTTTCAATAGGAAAACTTATTTATTCTGAGCAGCTGGTTCACTAAGTTTTTGCCTTTCCTTTATGAGTTCGATTATCTTTTTGTTCATTTCCTGTTGCTTTGCTTTTGTGGTTTCATCGCTAGGGGCAAGGCTTGCAGAAGTCGGAGCTGCCTGTTCACCTGTTGCTGTAGTCGGAGTTGGGGTCGCGGGGGGCAGTTTTGCCTCACTGTCTTTTTGGGACGGAGCCATTTTGGGCGCTTTTAGTTTCGTTCCTTGTCCGCCGCTGTCTGAATCTTTTGAATATTGAAAACCCCATCTATATCCCTTACTGCCTTTTTCACCTTTTTCGTCCACGTATGTTTCTCGCTGTACGTCTCCGGATGTTTTTACCTTGCTCGCGTCCTCTTTATATTGGAATCCGTATCTGTAAGCTCTTTTTTTAGTGTTGCCCTCGCTGTCGACGTAATTCTCGTACAACACGGGGCCATATTTAACGACCTTTGGGTCCACTTCTTTGTTGTTATTGTTGTTTTGATTTTTATTCTGGTTGGAAAGAGTTACGGACGGCGTTATCGTGGTCGTGGACATCTGGCAATAGATCGGTGCGGCCGCTACTAAAAATAAAAGAACGAACATCATCAGTATATTATAACAGGTTTTGATTAGAAAATCAACGTTGCCGACAGTGGACGTGCGTGTTATACACTGCTTATTATGAAAAAAGAAATATAGAAGAATAGAGCAACACTGAGGAGGCAGCTTGATCCTGTTAATTTACATCGTGTTATCCTTAAATCCCGTTTTACCTCAATCCTCATCAATAGACGCAGCTGACGCAGACTGCGGAGCATTTATAAAAATAGATAAAGAAATTTCTTCCGCTGAATGGGAACAGTACAGTTCATTACTGCTCGTTACAGGGCG
>JAZDEK010000012.1:0-2691 GCA_043808895.1 Pseudomonadota bacterium | reverse complement strand
CTCTTTCGCCTTGTTCACGTACTGGTCAGCAGAAAATCTGGACCTTGGGCTATCTTGCGCGGAAAGCATCGACGATATTATTAGTATCATCCACAGCATTTAATTTTATCCTCTAACAGTCGGCATATTTGGGCGTAATTGTATGTTGAGCCCGTAAATAGTATTATCCCGCTTTGCGCCATGACCTTATTGACTGCGTCGTTATAATCGTCACAGAAAATAATATTCTCGTTCCGCATTCTTAAATTTTTAATGTAATCCTCTTTTCGTAGTTCTCTTCCCGTCTCAGTGGTTGGGATCAAGAACGTTTTTTTTGCCAGAGAGGCAAACCTTTCTATCATCGTAATGTAGTCCTTGTCTTTCATAAATCCACACGCGATATATATGTCATCGTTGGTGTGCTGTTTCTTGAAATACTCAACAGTACTCTCCACACCCTCTGCATTATGACTTATATCAAGATACACTTTTTTGCCGCATATATTTTTTTGCTCCAATCTCCCCGGCCAGACTGTTCTTAAAAGAGCATTGTTCATTGACCGCGACGTTCCTTTAAGCCCGAGTGCATTAAAAGCCGTTATGGCGCATACAGCGTTTTTATATTGGTGCTCTCCCGCGAGAGGCATGTTTAAGGACTTGTATAAAGTTTCACCGTTAAATGTGTAATCAAAACTGTTATCTTCGTTCACAACGTATCCGAATTCATTTCCAAGTTCGTATATTTTTTTTACGCCCACGCTTTTTGCTTTTTGTTTTAACAGAGTGTTACACGCTGTGTTTGATATTACAGCGGCACAGCCTTTTTTAAATATGCCGGCTTTTTCCGACGCTATCTCTTCAAGTGTGTTGCCCAGGTATTCTGTATGATCAATTCCGATACTTGTTATTACAGCGACTTCAGGGTTCACAATGTTAGTTGCGTCGAGCCGACCGCCGAGCCCGGTTTCTATAACGGCATAGTTTATTTTTTGTTCATAGAAGAACATAAAAGCAGTGGCTGTGGCGATCTCAAAGAACGTTAAAGGTATTTTTTTTGTCAGCGGCTCCAATATTTGAGAATATCTTTTAAGTTCACTGTCGGTTATCTGTTCTTCATTTATAACAAAACGCTCATTATATTTTATTAAATGGGGCGAGGTGTATAGCCCTGTCTTTTCGTTCTCTTTTATATGCGCTTTTATAAGGCTATGGAGCATGGCGCAGGTACTGCCTTTTCCGTTAGTTCCTGCCACATGGACTATCTTTATGTGGCTTAGGTCTATTTTGAGCGCCTTTATAGCGTCGGATATGTTATCCAGCCCAAAGCGCATGTCTTTTTCAAGAAGCGGCGATATCATTCACACTATCTTACTCTTTGTCATTGATTTTTCAACTTCAAGTGTTATTAATTTAGTTATGATACAAGTCTTGAGAGGCATGAAGGACATACTCCCTCCGGAGAGCAAGAAGTGGCAGAAAATGCAGAAAGCCGCTGAGGAGATATTTACGCTTTTCGGTTACAGCCTTGTTATAACTCCGATAGTTGAAAAAACAGAACTTTTTTCACGCTCAGTTGGCGAAACCACCGACGTTGTTTCAAAAGAGATGTATACTTTTACGGATAAGGGCGGAGATTCCGTAACGCTGCGTCCCGAGGGCACAGCTTCTGTAGTTAGAGCGTATTTTTCAAGCCCAGAGTGGAAAGAGAGACTTTTAAAAGCTTGGTATTGGGGGCCGATGTTCAGATACGAACGTCCACAAAAAGGAAGATATAGGCAATTCTTCCAATTTGGTCTTGAAGCTATAGGGACAGATTCCCCGTATGTTGATGCAGAACTGATATTCCTTTTGGATGTTTTTTATAAAAAACTTGGAATAACTGACGTGAATGTTGAAATTAATTCTTTAGGCTGCGAGGCGTGCAGACCATTGTATAAGGACGAACTTATAAAATTCTTGGTCTCTAAAAAAGAGCTACTCTGTGAAGATTGCAAAAACAGACTTTTAACAAATCCACTTAGGACATTGGATTGCAAGAACGAAAAATGCATTGAAATAATATCCAAGTCCCCGGCTGTTTCGAATTATTTATGTGCTGACTGCAAAACTCATAACACGACTGTTCTGGAAACGCTGGACGACGTAAAAATAAAGTATACGATAAATCCAAACCTTGTAAGAGGCCTTGATTATTATTCGCGTACTGTTTTTGAATTCACATCATTAAAACTTGGTGGGCGTCAAAACGCGTTAGGCGGCGGCGGACGTTATGATAATTTATCAGTTCAGCTCGGCGAGAAAAAGATCCCTTCTGTTGGATACGCCGGCGGCATAGAAAGAACGCTCCTTATGATGGAAGAATCGGCAGAGGATAAAAATTACGATCTATATCTTGCGGTTCTGGACGATAAAACGCTAAAAACATATTTGCCCATGATACTTGAACTTAAAAAGCATTATCCAGTGAATACAGAGGATTTTAGATCACGTGACGTAAAAAAACACCTCTCGCGTGCGGATAAAAGTGGCGCAAGGTTCGCGTTAATTGCCGGTGAGAATGAAACAAACGCCGGAGTGGTCATAATAAAGGATCTTCTCCATAAAAAAGAACATAAAGTAAAAGCTGATGTTAAGGAAATACTCGGGAGGCTGCTTGAAGAAAAGAACTCATAACTGCGGAGAGCTGACAAAAAAAGACGCAGGTAAAAAAGC
>JAZDEK010000011.1:0-2211 GCA_043808895.1 Pseudomonadota bacterium | reverse complement strand
CAAGTTTTGCAAGAGCTTTTTCACGCTCTTCAACGGTGGAAGAAAGTATCATCTCCCTTACAGCGACTATCCTTTCTCCCTCAAAGAACATGTGTTCTGTTCTGCAAAGGCCAATGCCTTCCGCGCCGAATTCGCGCGCTACTTTTGAGTCGTGAGGGGTGTCGGCGTTCGTTCTTATTTTTAGTGTTCTATATTTATCCGCGAGTTTCATTACGCGATCAAAGCTGCCGCTTAATTCCGCTTTTATTTTTGCGACATCACCGTCGTAAACATTTCCGGATGAGCCGTCAAGAGTTATAACATCGCCCTCGTTAAAGGTCTTACCGGAAATTACCATCGTTTTTCCGGTGATGCTCATGCTGCCGCATCCAGCGACACAGCATTTTCCCATTCCCCTTGCAACGACCGCGGCGTGAGATGTCATTCCGCCAAGGGCCGTTAAAATTCCTTGAGCAGCGACCATGCCTTTTATATCTTCAGGACTTGTTTCGTGCCTTACAAGAATAACTTTTTTACCCTGCCCCGCCCAGTCTTCAGCATCCTTTGCCGAAAAAATTATCTGACCTGTAGCGGCACCAGGCGATGCCGGCAGCCCCTTTGTAATAGGTCTTTTTGTGGACTTTGGATCAAGCATAGGATGTAAAAGCTGGTCTATCTGTTCCGGAGCAACTCTTAATAGAGCTGTCTTTTCGTCGATAAGTTTTTCGTCCATCATATCGCAGGCTATTCTTACAGCCGCCGCCGCTGTACGTTTTCCGTTCCTTGTTTGGAGCATGTAGAGTTTATTTTTCTCGATCGTAAATTCTATATCTTGCATGTCTCTGTAATGTTTTTCAAGAAGTTCAAATACAGCTATGAGTTCCTTGTAAACTACCGGCATAAGCTCTTCAAGACTTTTAAGTCCACTGCCGTCGGCGCTGGCTTTATTAATGGGTTGGGGAGTTCTTATTCCCGCGACAACGTCCTCGCCCTGAGCGTTAACCAGGAATTCGCCGTAATATTTTCTTTCGCCCGTGGACGGGTTACGCGTGAACGCAACGCCGGTGGCGCAGTCGTTACCCATGTTACCGAACACCATTGATTGAACACACACTGCCGTTCCCCAAGCATCCGAGTAGCCATGCATTTTTCTGTACACGTTCGCGCGTTCGTTATTCCATGATCTGAATACAGCCTCTATAGCACCTGTAAGCTGCTCGTGCGGGTCCTCCGGAAATCCTTTTCCCATTGTTTTCTTTACTTCATTCTTAAAAAGTATACAGAGCTCTTTTAAGTCGCTGACCGTAAGTTCGGTGTCAAGTTTTACGTTCTTTCTCTTTTTTATATCGGTAAGGATATGTTCAAGAGCGTCACCGTCCATACCCATAACAACGTCGGAATACATCTGGATAAATCTTCTATACGAGTCGTAAACAAAACGCTCGTTGCCTGTCGCGTTAAGAAGCCCTTTGATAGTTGTTTCGTTAAGCCCGAGGTTAAGAACAGTGTCCATCATTCCCGGCATGGAGACCCTTGCTCCCGACCTTACAGACACTAGGAGCGGGTTCTGGGCGTCGCCGAACTTTTTACCCGTGGCTTTTTCCAGCTTCAGAACAGCCTTTCTAATTTCATCAATAACGCCGCTGCTTATTTTTCCGCTGTTTATGTAATACTCGTTACACGCCTCGGTAGTGATGATAAATCCAGCCGGAACCGGAAGCCCAATGCGGGTCATATCCATGAGGTTCGCGCCCTTGCCGCCGAATAAATTTTTGTCCTTTGGATTGCCGTCCGTTTTTTTGTTACCGAAGGAATATATCCTTCTGCTTTTTCTACCCAAGATCATGTTTATTGTTTCTCCAAATATTTATTTATTGAACTTGTCATCCATATAAGACACAAGATTGTCAACCGCAATCCTTTCCTGCGTCATTGTATCCCTGTCCCTGACCGTTACTTTTTTATCGTCCAATGAATCAAAATCCACCGTAACGCAGAACGGCGTTCCTATTTCGTCCTGACGGCGGTAACGTTTTCCTATAGAGCCTGTGAAGTCATATTGGATGTTGAGGTTAGTGTGTTTTCTTAACATATCAAAAACTTCTCTGGCGTATGGATCCACCGGGTCTTTTTTCATGAGCGGAAGTATTGCGATTTTAACGGGCGCGAGTTTTTTATGAAAACCAAGCACCACTCTTACACCCTCGTTATCGGGCTCTTCTCTATACGCGT
>JAZDEK010000010.1:0-2589 GCA_043808895.1 Pseudomonadota bacterium | reverse complement strand
GCCTGAAACCTTATCAAGAACGCTAACTCAGCTTAGCGAAAAGGGATTTATAGCCATTCGGGGTAAAAATATAATCCTTAAAAAGTAGTCCCAGAGCGCATTTCATGCATTGTTACGTTTTCTTGACCTTGGTCAAGGTCTTGTCCATCCAGAAGTGTTACATTGTATATGTAAGGAGGAAAAAGAAATGAAAAAACAAATAATCAGTATCAACGAAGATCTTTGCATAGGGTGCGGAAACTGTGTTACCTCGTGCCATCAGAGCGCTCTTCAAATTGTGAACGGGAAAGCAAAACTTGTTAAAGAGAATTTTTGTGACGGTCTTGGAAAATGTATAGGGAAGTGCCCAACGGATGCGCTCTCTATAGTGGAAAAGGAAGTTGAGGTTAAGCCGGTAAGTGCTCCCGTAAGTAAATGCGGATGTCCGGGTTCCATGGTCATAAACGGTCCGCGCCCAAGTGCTTCGGTTTCGAGCAGTACGGATGCTATGCCTCTTACTCAATGGCCTGTGCAGATCCATCTTGTAAATCCAAGTGCTCCGTATTTTCAAAACTCGGAACTTACGGTTCTAAGTACATGTTCGCCCATAGCAAGTGGCGAAGTAAGACCAAAGTTTATCAGTAAGGGCGCTGTGGTCGTGGGATGTCCAAAGCTTGATAATACAGAAGGTTATGTTGAAAAATTAAAAGATATTTTTGTAGAGGCGCAAACTCCAAAAGTTAACGTCGTTATAATGAGTGTTCCTTGCTGCAAGGGTTTAAGCGCTCTTGTTTCCGAGGCTGTAAGAGCCAGCGGTAGAAAAGATTTAATCGTGGAAGAACATGTAGTTAGTCTCGACGGTAAATTAGCAGAAGTCAGAAAGTTAAATCTATAATATAAGGGGGTGACCCCGACACTGGGAGGTGTTTTATGTATTGTTACCAATGTGAACAGACTGCGAAGGGAACAGGTTGCGCAATGGCGGCCGGAGTGTGTGGAAAGGATCACAGAACGGCGGTGCTGCAGGACCTACTTATCGACACAGCAAAGAACGTGGCGCGCTATGCGCATCAGCAGAGAAAAAATGGGAAGAAAGATAAGGAACTAGATCTTTTTGTTATCGAGGCTCTTTTTACGACAGTTACGAACGTGAACTTTGATGAGACAAAAGTGGCGGAACTTGTAAAGAAGGGCTATGCCCTGGTGCCCGGCTCTAACGTTGTTACATCGTCGCTGGATGAGATGATAAAGAACGCTGAGGCCATCACTTATAAGTGGGCTGCAAAGAAATCAGACAACACTGACGACATAAATAGTCTGAAAGAAACAATTCTCTACGGATTAAAGGGCATGGCGGCGTACGCGGATCACGCTCATGTTCTGGGTGTTGATGATGACAGCGTATATGCATTTATGCATGAGGCATTAAGTTTTGTGGACGAGGAACATGATCTCGGCGCGTGTCTTGCGATGGTTCTAAAGGTCGGCGAAGTTAATTTAAAGGTAATGGAGATGTTGGATAGAGGTAATACCGGAAAATACGGACACCCAACTCCGACTAAAGTAAGGATAACTCCTGTAAAAGGAAAAGCAATTCTTGTTTCAGGCCACGACCTAAAAGACCTTGAGATGCTGCTTAAACAAACGGAAGGAAAGAGCATAAATATTTATACCCACGGCGAAATGCTTCCATGTAATGCTTATCCTGAACTCAAAAAATATAAACATCTTGTCGGTAATTTCGGCGGCGCATGGCAGAACCAGCAGAAAGAATTCGCGGAATTTCCGGGCGCAATTCTAATGACAACGAACTGCATACAAAAACCAATGGACTCATATAAGGGAAGGATATTCACAACGGGGCTGGTACAATTCCCAAATACTGTTCATATAGGTGCTGAAAAGAATTTTACTCCGGTAATAGAGGCTGCGTTAAAAGAAAAGGGTTTTGAAAAAGATGAACCCGAGAAATTTATCACAATAGGTTTTGGGCGTAACACAGTAATGAGCGTTGCCGATAAGGTCATAGACGCTGTAAAGGCTGGCAAGATAAAACACTTCTTTCTTATCGGCGGATGCGACGGCGCAAAACCTGGACGTAACTACTATACGGAGTTTGCTCAATCCGTTCCAAAAGATTGCGTGATACTAACTCTTGCTTGTGGAAAATATCGTTTTAATAAATTGGAATTTGGCGACATTGGCGGGATCCCTCGGCTTCTTGATATGGGTCAGTGTAACGACGCGTATTCTGCAATTCAAGTCGCTGTTGCTTTGGCAAAAGCGTTTAACACGGATGTAAATAGTCTGCCTCTTTCCATGGTGCTTTCGTGGTACGAGCAGAAAGCTGTTTGCATACTCCTCACACTTTTATATCTTGGAATAAAAGATATAAGGCTTGGACCAAGTCTACCGGCATTTGTTACTCCGAACGTGTTGAACGTGCTTGTTGAGAAGTTCAACATCAAACCGATAACAACACCGGCTGCGGATCTTAAAGCGATACTCGGATAAAGATCTTTAATGGGGCGGCATTTCACGCCGCCCCAAAGATTTATTTATATTTTTTTGAGTAAACAACTACGCCGGTGTTCTTAATTTCATTTAGAA
>JAZDEK010000009.1:0-6132 GCA_043808895.1 Pseudomonadota bacterium | reverse complement strand
CTACAGAAACGGGAAGTGCCCTAGTGTATAATTTAGAAGCCTTGCTGACCAATGCAAACTCTCCGATCACAGCCGAGAAAAAAGAATTGTACCTCAAAGAACTTGGCAAAGTAATAACTGATAATCCTAAACTAAAGATCGAAGCAACGGATACCCAAGCCGCTCTTAAGGAACTTAATGAACTCTTGAGAAAAGAAAGACTTAATGTCGGAAAATTTTTGGGCAATGATGGTGAAAAATATAGAAAAGCCGTATTAGAAGATGCTGAAGGCAACCTTGATGATGTTAACAAAGTCAACAACCTCATACAACTTAGCGCGTTCTTTTCCATCGCAGCAAAGAATCCGGAGAAGTTCAATCTTAAGCAAGGCTGCACAGAGGGCGGTGTAGCATTCAGCATGATCTCTTTAGGATTTAGCTTGAAAACAGACGCTGTTGTTAGAAAGTATATAGAAACATCTGATAAGACGTTCGATATAGATAAGGTAAGAGAAACAGCGAGAAAAGATATAGAAAAAAGAGCAGATATAAAGTAAGGTTTTAGTCTTTATAAAGCTCTTCTACTTTGTCTATCAGGGACGAGATGTATTTAAATCCATCCTGCCAGGTGTTCTCGTCGTTCAGGTCTACGTCCACAGTTTTAAATAGGTCCACGGGTTTTCTTGAGCCGCCGGCTGCTAAGAACTGGTTCATATATTTTTCCGGGAACGTTCCGGGGCTATCCAAATACTTTTGATAAAGTGAAATGGTCGCCAATTCTCCGAACGCGTAAGCATAAACATAGAACGGCCTCATAAAGTGAGGTATCCGCGCCCATTCGTAGTTAAAGTCCGGGGTCATTTTTACAGCGTCGCCAAAAAGTTTTTTGTATTCGTCCGTAAATATCTTGCTGAACTCTTCCGGAGTTAAAGGGCCGTTCTCACTTTGTTTGAACACTGCCTGCTCAAAATTACTGAAAGCGGTCTGCCTTGCAACGGTCGCGAATATCCTATCCAATTTATCCATTAAAAAACCAAGCAATGCTTTTTTATCAGTTTGGCTTTCCTTTATCATCTTTGATGTTAAAAGAACTTCGTTAAATACAGACGCTGTTTCTGCCGTCGCCATTGGAACGTCAGCGTTAACAAGAGGCTGCTTTTCTGATATCAAAAGAAAGTGCAGCCAGTGCCCGCCCTCGTGGGCGATGGTTGAAACATCCTCTATTGTTCCCTGAAAGTTCACCAATATTATAGGAGAGTTCTTTACGCCGAATGAATCGCAATACGCGCCGCCGCGTTTTCCCTTTTTTATAGTAGCATGCACCAACCCACATCTATACATGTTCTCAAAAGCAGCGCCGAACGGTTTATAAAAATCATCCAGCGTTTCCTGCACCAACTTCATCGCCTCAGGATACGTGTACTTTTCCCTCTCCCTGCCCTTTGCGATATACGGAGCCATAACGTCGGCGTTATTAAAATCCTTTATCCCCAGTATCTGAGCTTTCAGCTTCCAATACCTTTGAGCAACATTAAAGTTCTCGGTTATAACTTTGTGCATTGTCTCAACAAGTTTATCGTCCAACTGGCTGCTTAAATTCCTTGCCGCGATAAGAGTGGGGAACCCGCGCCTGTTTTTTCCTATCGCTATCATGTCCTGGATTATTGAGTTATAAATTTGGGCGTAAACGTAAGAGTCTTTATTGAACTGCTTTAAGAATGTTCCTGCCGCGGCCTGGCGAATATCTCTATCAGGATTTTCCACCAGCGCCGTTAATTCAGTGAGCGTATAGTCACGGACTTTTTTATCTTCAGGCCCTTTGAACGGGAATATATATTTTGATTCAAATACACTTCTAAATTTCGCCCACGCGTCAACGCCGTTAACGTCCTTATCTATTATGAGCTCTTCCTGATCGTCGGGAAGTATGTGTTTTTTCTTGTCGGATACTTTTGAGAGGAAATTTTTGTATTCCCACAATTCTTTCGCGTTAAGAACATTACTCTTATACTGATTGGATACGCGCGAAAGACTATTCTCAAAGAACGAGAGGTTCTTATTTATGGTGGAGCCCAATATGTCGGCCTTACCCATTAGCGACGTTAGCTCCGAGTCACTAAGATCAACGTTATGCATGTTGGAGAGATACCCCTGAGGCAACCACGCCTTTTGTATGATCTTTTCGTACTCCTGAATGGCTTTTTTTAGTTCCGTGGCTGAAAGCATTTCTTTTGATAAGCTAAATTTGTATTTTTTCTTGAAATTATTGGATTCCTTTACCGCCTGCTCAAGATCGCTAAATATCTTTTCGTCCTTTAGACCAGAATAAAGATAACCCAGGTTCCACTCGGGAAGTTTTTCCGTAACATCCACCTCTTTTATTTTGGGGTTCGTGGTATTTGGAAAATCCTTAAAACATGTAAAGTTATTCATTTGGGCTCCTAAATTAGCCGATATCGTGAATATCAGCGTCGTTATTAAAACATTCATGCGTGCTCCATTACTTTAGGTAATTCTTTGTAACAGGCCGAAGCGAGGCATCTAATTCATAAACCAACGGGACTCCAGTGGGTATTTCAAGCCCCACAATGTCTGCGTCATTTATATTATCAAGATATTTCACCAGCGCTCTTAGGCTATTTCCGTGGGCGGAGACAATGATCTTTTTACCGGCCTTTATTTCAGGAGCTATCTTTTCGTTCCAGCACGGCATAACTCTTTTAATCGTGTCTTTAAGGCTTTCGCACAGTGGTTCACCGGGTTTTATCCTGTCACCCTCAAGCGGAGGAGGCTGAACATCAAAACTACGTCGCCACAGTTGCACCTGTTTTTCCCCGTATTGTTTTGCCATATCAAGTTTATTAAGCCCCTGAAGCGCGCCATAATGCCTTTCGTTAAGGCGCCAATCCTTGGTAGTAGGTATGCCGGTTAACGACATCTCTTTTAGGATGATATCCAGGGTGTTTATCGCCCTTTTGAGTACCGACGTAAAAGCCGTATCAAAAACAAAGCCTTCCTGCTTTAATCTTTGTCCGGCAGTTATAGCCTCGTTAATTCCCTTTTTCGAGAGATCAACGTCCGTCCAGCCTGTGAACCGGTTCTCTTTGTTCCAAACGCTTTCGCCGTGTCTTATAAGCACAAGCCTGTACATAGTGATATTATTCTAACATAAAAAATAAAATCATAGTAAAATTAAAATTGTTGAACTTCTAGCGTAGCGGAGGAAAAAATGGAAAAAGAATTGAACAAGGAACTTAAAAATAAACTGTTCCTGAAGAAAAAGTGCGTGTGGGACGGAATAACACCGGCCGAACATAAAAAGATATACAACTTCTGCGACGGATATAAGGATTTTTTGAATAGCTGCAAGACCGAACGAGAGGCTGTGGCGTATATGGGGAAAGCCTCGGCTAAATACGGATATAAGAACATAGAAAAAGCCTCGCGCGGCGATAAAAAATTATTTATAAACAACAGAGGCGTGTCCGCCGCGCTTGTTAACATAAACAACACGGACTTTGAGAAAGGGTTCAAGATAATAGCCGCTCACGTTGACAGCCCCCAGCTTGACCTAAAGAGCATCACCCTCTATGAGGCTGAAGACATAGCCTACATGAAGACAAAATATTACGGAGGGATAAAAAAATATCAATGGGTGACCATTCCTTTGGCGATGCACGGAGTAGTAGTAAAAGCGGACGGAAAGACCGTTAATGTGGTCATAGGGGAATCAAATGATGAGCCCGTATTCACAGTGAATGATCTTTTAGTGCATCTCGCGCAGGAGCAGGTAGTAAAACCAGCGAATAAAGTTATAGAGGGCGAGCAGCTTAATATAATAGTCGGCTCCATCCCGTACAAATTTAAAACAGAAAAAGATTCCGTAAAACTTGCGATAATGGACTTCCTAAATAAAAAGTATGGCATAGTGGAATCGGATCTCATCAGCGCAGAACTACATTTAATGCCCGCCGGCATTGCCAGGGACGTTGGTTTTGATAAAAGTCTAATTGGCGCCCACGGCCAGGATGACAGGGCTTGCGCCTATACGTCGCTGGAGGCTTTTTTGGACATTGAAAAGTCCGATAAGAACCTTATGGTGATATTCTTCGACAAAGAGGAAATAGGTTCTTACGGCCTTTCTTCCGCTGATTCAACTTTTCTTACATCCGCGTTAACAAAAATTATGGCCCTGTATGGAGTTAAGGACGCTGAGGTCTTGAACAAAGCTCTTATGAACTCAAAAGCCATATCGGCGGATGTGTCGGCGGCAATAGACCCTGAATGGAAAAGTGTAATGGATATTATGAACTCGGCAAAACTTGGCTACGGTGTCAGCATCGTAAAATGCGGCGGGACTCGTGGCAAATATAACGCAAACGATACCGGCGCTGAGTTCATGTCGGAAATAATGAGCGCGTTTAACAAAGATAAAGTGCGTTGGCAAATAGGCGAACTTGGAAAAGTGGACCAAGGCGGCGGCGGAACTATATCCGTTTACTTTGCCTACTACGGCATGGACGTTGTTGACTGCGGCCTGGCGCTACTCTCTATGCACTCGCCTTTTGAGATATCATCCAAGGCGGACGTTTACAGTGCCTATTTAGCGTACAAGGCCTTTTATAAGTACTGTTAAAGTTTTATTTCCGCTTTTCTAGCCATCATTTCTTTCGCTTTCTCCACTATTCTGTCCCTGTCGAATGTCTTAACTTCCGTCTTATACCTTGTCAAAATAGGGTCTGCCCTTAAAGCAAAGCTTGGGGCAAGCAGGGAATAACCAACCATTGACTCCGCGTCAGCGCTAAGACCAAACTTCTCGGGAGCCATTGGCACAAGCGCGAAAATAGCGCTAAGCAATATAAGATCATTTACAGCGCCTTCCTTTACACCAGATGAAGCATCGCTGTTAATAATATGCTCGGCCTGCCTTAACACCACTCTTCTGCGTATTTCGCCTTTGTCTTTATCAAAGAATGCGCTGACATCAATTTTTTCTTCGCTCGTAAGCTTTTTAAGTTCCACAATAGCATCGTCCATCTCCGTTCCCGTGATCTTTAATTCAGGATTTTCAGCGTTGACCTTGTTAAGCTCCACAAGATATTGCGCCTTAGCCTCTGGCGTAATTGGAGAGTTCTCTCGAACAAAAAGTGTATTAAGGTCGTGTATCATCATAGGTAACGCTTGGCGGACATCCTCCCTTGATGTGCCTATTATCGCCATTAAAAGTTTCGCGCCGTCTTTCATAAGCGCGGGAACATGCTTTTCTAAGTTCCGTGGATCGCTAATATAATCGTTCACAATATCGTTTACGCCCACGGTTTTATCGTCCGGGTCTTTCTCCTTTTTTGCCGCTTTGTAAACTTTGTCAAGAATCAACTGTATTAATATCTCTGCGTCCATTTTCCCATTCACATCCAAATATTCTTTTTCACTAAAATATACATTTTCTCGTATGACGTTATCGCCAAGAGTAACTGAAAAAGGTGTTTTACCCTTAACAGCATCACCGGCCTTTGTTAGCGTTATTAGTTTAATCGTTTCGGCGCTTTCGGGACTTCCTGGCGCGACATAAACCGTAATGGAAGTTGTTAAGCCGTTCCTGTCCCTTTGTACGTCTGTTTTAGTTTTTATATGTAGACCTTCTTTTTCTAGTTCACCTTCAGCGGCTCTGTTATCCGCTATGGCGTAATGATCAGTCTCCAACTTGTAGAAATTATCTGCCCCAAAACCAATTCCCTTTTCCCATTCAAATAGTTTATCAACTTCGTCTATGGTTAAATTATCAACTTCATTTACGGCCTTAGTACTTTCAAATCTTCCAAGAGGAGAAGTTATTTTATATTTGCCTCCGCCGATATTCCGAGCTCGGAATATTGTCTCGTTCGTGTTTAGATCGTGTATCACAAAAGATAGAACATCGCCTTTCGCGTCCAGGGCAAGTAGGCGCAGGACTTTATGCCCGTTCTCACCGTCGATCTCGTCATGTTGTACAACAACCTCACTTCCCTCATGTTCATAAACCGGATAAAAAGACCTAAATACATCTCTAAAATATGGAAAAGCGAAAATAACGTCTTCAACATTCTTTACGTCAATACCGCCAACATAGACTGTGTTTTCCGGAATAAACGGGGTATGGATCAGCCACGCGCC
>JAZDEK010000008.1:0-2139 GCA_043808895.1 Pseudomonadota bacterium | reverse complement strand
CGGCAAAAGATGTATGCCGCCGGGCGTTACTATCGAACGGAGAGATACGCACTACTCTATGAATTCCATTCTCGGCTTTTAAATATCCATATGCGTAATCACCGTCTACCATAACTGTGGCGCTTTTTATTCCCGCTTCTTCGCCCGCCTGATAATCGACCACTTCATATTTATAACCTTTTCTCTCTATCCAACGTGTATACATCCTCAGTAGCATATTCGCCCAGTCCTGAGCGTCGGTGCCGCCTGCTCCCGCGTTTATTGTAAGCACAGCGCCCATGTGGTCAGACTCTCCGCTCAACATCCTCTTAAATTCCATTTCCTTAAGCTGCTTTTCTATGGCTATAAGCTGAGCGTTAAGGTCCTTGAACAATTCCTCATCCATGCCGGCGTCCAAAAGTTCTTTTCCCGCCGCGGCGTCGGCAATTTTTCTTTCAATGGACCTACATTCAGCGATGACCTTTCTTATCTGGGTCGCTTCTTTATTCAACGTTTGCGCTTTTTCCCTGTTGTTCCATACATCAGGAGAAGAAAGTTCTGTTTCAAGAACGCTAAGCCTTTGTTTTTTTTCTTCAAGGGCGAGTATCTTAAATAACTTCTCAGCTCTACTTTTTATTTCGCTTACGCTTGCCAAGGCCTAAAACCTCCGAAAGTATTCTCTTCTGCATTTTGAACATTCTCTCAACTTTATTCTTACTGATACGGCCCTCGTGCTCATATCCTTCAAGATGCAAAATGCCGTGCACCAAAAGCATCGCGAGCTCAGCGTCACGCGTGTGCCCGTACAACATCGCGTTCTTTTCCGCCAGATTCGCGCATATAAATATATCTCCCGCGTAACCGGAGACTTTCTTGATCTCCGCAGGAGAATTAAAGCTCAAAATATCCGTCGTCCTATTTTTTCTTCTATAAACCCTGTTAAGTTTTTTTATGGACGTTTCACCTACAAGGTTTACGGAAAAACTGTGGTCACAGCCTAGAATCGACAGAGCTTTCTTTGCCGTCTTTATCAACAATCTTCTGGGAAATCTTATCCCAGGTTCGCCTGTCAGTATAATTCCCATTTTGCTCCTCGGTGTGATGAAGGTCAGGGTACTCTACTCTGCTGTGGTGGAGTGCTATCAATATTTTTGTGAATATCTGGCTTATTATCTTTAGCCTCTTCAATGTGATGTTACATTCATCAAATTGCCCGTCGGTGAACATGCTGTTTATTATCGCATCCACAGTATTTTTTATTCTGGACGGTGTGGGGTCTTCAAGAGTTCTGCACGCGGCCTCGCATGAGTCAGCTATCATAACAAGAGCAGCCTCTCTGCTTTTTGGTTTTGGACCGGGATATCTGTAATCCAATTCGTTGGCCTCTTTATTCTGTTCCAGCGCCTTTCCATAGAAGAACTTCATCAGCGACGTTCCGTGGTGCTGTTCAATTACATCTACAATAGGACTGCCCAATTTAAATTCCTTGGCCATTTTCACGCCGTCCTTAACATGCGAGACAAGAATTCTCGCGCTCATGGTCGGATTAAGTTTGTCGTGAGGGTTAATGGAACCCTGTTGATTCTCTATAAAATAAACGGCTTTGCCCATTTTTCCTATGTCGTGATAATACGAACCCACTCTGGCAAGAAGGGAGTTGGCCCCTGTCTCGTCGGCACCGGCGGCGGCAAGTTGGCTGACTATCATACTGTGGTTATACGTGCCTGGGGCCTTTATCAAAAAGTCCCTGAGCAGAGTGTGATTTGTGTTCGCAAATTCCAACAGTTTTAAATTCGTCGTATAGTTGAAGAAATATTCGAACACCGGAATTACAGCCTCTGTAATGAACGCGCCCAATATTCCGCTCAAGAAACCTGACAGCACCGCGTACACAACGTGATACCACGAGAAGTTAATTATATATATTTTCGAGATGACCATTGCAGCGGCAAAGAACATCTGGAAGATACCGACCCAGAGCCCCGCTTTCACAAGGGTACTGCGTTCCTCAAATCTCATTACAAGAACTGAGGCTATAAATCCTGAACACAACACATATCCGGAAAACGCGAAATTTCCATCCGTCATAACACCTACTATCACAGATGAAACTATCGAGAGTATTGCCGCGAACTCCGACGTAAAAAGTATCCTTATTAC
>JAZDEK010000007.1:0-7721 GCA_043808895.1 Pseudomonadota bacterium | reverse complement strand
GTTGCCTTTTTTATTTTCAATATGCACCACACTTGGAGTGTTGTCCTTTGTGTTATGCCCGTTGAACGCGTCACTCAAAATGGACGGCCTTAATTTTTTTGTGCCGTAAGCTTTTTTTACTCCAGCGTCCATCATTTGTTGTATGGTCTTTGTTCCGCTCAACTTTACATTACCCATCTCAACAAAGAATATGGATATCCCGGTGTCCTGGCACAAGGGAAGCCTTTGTGCCTTCGCAATGCGCGCGTTCTTTACCATTATATCAAGGAGGTTTTTTTCCTGCGCGCTGCCGGCAGACTTTAGGCACTGTTTTATCGACGATAAAACGTCCATGGGGAGCTGGGTGTTACATTTTAACACCAACTCTTTAACCCCGGATATCACGGTTCTTTCGGAAATGTTCCTTATATTCATAATTACCACTCGACTACAAAACCCCGTTTTCACTTTGTCAAATGGTAATTTTCGAAAAAAGGTGTTTTTTTTAAAAACCCCCATTTTCCGCGGTTTTTTCGGAATAATAAAAAAAAAGCTTTTTGTGCGTTGACAACATTCAGGTCTCTTATTATATATGCCAAGTTATTTTAAAGAATTCGAATCAACAAAAGGGGGCTCAAAGCTGAATATGTCGACGGTACTTAGGAACGGAAATACATACTTCCAAATGATAGAAAAATACTCCACGCTCTTAAGAAAGACATCTTTCCTGCACCCCTCAATATTAAATGAAATGAACCCCGAACTTGATGAACTCGTAAATAAAATAGATACCCTTATAATAGAGGTCGAGAATTCCGATCCAAAAACGGAAAAGCTTTTTGACCTTAGAAGGCTTGTGCTCCAGCTTGAGGATATGGTGGATTTTAAAGCCATACAAAGATACAACCAGCGTATTGACGGGATAGTAGAGACTAAACCTGCTGCCGCGGCAGTCAACCATACTGTAAAACCCGAAGAAATACCTCTATTACAGACTACGGCCAGCGCGCCAGCCGCCGCCAACGGTAACGGCAACGGCAACGGCGTAAAGACCCCAAAGGACGTTTGGGAAGGCGTTACAAAATATCTAAAAGAGCAGCTGAACGTGCATACATATAATGTATGGGTTAAGCCGGTGGAGTTCCACTCCTGCGAGGACAACAAGATAAAGATATTGGTCCAGAACCAGTTCTACAAGAACTGGCTGGAAGACCATTGTTACAGATTGATAAAGAAGCATCTGGATGATATAGACAGTGACTATGAGGTTACTTTCGTAACCAAATAGGTTCTTAATAGGATGGGTTCCTAAATGCGATCTTTTGTTCTTACCGCTGTAACAGCGTCTATCTTATTTATTTGCTCCTGTTCCAGTATCGAGAAAATACAGGGGGCCGACAAAGCCGAGACCTATTATCTTCGCGGAGAGGCATATCTAAAAGAGGGCATGCACGAACAGGCCTTGGAAAAATTCACCCTCGTTAAAAATAAATTCCCATACAGTAAATACGCGGTTGAGTCCGAACTTAAAATAGCCGACACGTATGTTGCAAAGGGTGATTATCTTGAGTCGCAAAAATTATACTCGGTGTTCGCTGAGTTCCATCCGCAAGAGCCGCGCCGGGATTATGCTATTTTTAGCAGCGGGATGTCATATTATAAGTTGCTCCCGTCGTCGGTGGACAGGGACCTTGGGTACGGAAAGAACGCTGTGCAGGAATTTAGAACTGTAATGGAGTCTTTTCCGAACTCTGTATATTTTAAAGACGCTCTGGAAAGATACACAGAGGTAAGGACTCGCCTTGCCACAAAAGAGGTTTACATAGGAGACTTCTATAGAAAACGTGATGTGTGCGACGCCGCGATAGAAAGGTTTAAGACCGTCCTGGATGAATATAAAGACCTCGGCTTCGACGAGAGGATGTATTTTGAAATAGGCAAATGTTATCTTAAGATGGACAAAAAAGACGACGCGAAATATTATTTAGACATGCTCATTGTTCAGTACCCCAACAGCGAGTACGTTGATAAAGCCAAAAAAATGGAGATGGAATTGTAGTATGACATCAGATCCCGTAACAGTTCTAAAAGAGGCGAAAAAACTTATCTCCATCAATAAACTTAATGAAGCCAAAGTGCTGCTTCAGCCTCTTATAACCGAGCTGAGAAAAGATTCCCGTGTGTACGCGCTGCTTGGGTTCATATATCACAAACAGGGCGAGTTCACCCGCGCCATAAAAAATTACAGGACAGCCCTTGACCTTAACGGCACCGACGTAGAAACCGCAATAAATCTGTCCCTCATATATAATGATCTTGGAAAATATGATCAAGGCTCTGAACTTTACGCCAAGGCTGTGGATAATCTTGGCGAGAAACGGGGAGAGAATATTGATGAGAAAAGGACCCATGACGATAACGTCGACCTGATGCTCTGTAAACAGCACGTGGGCATAGGGGAATTGTATCTAAGATACAACAGGGCAGAAGAAGCGTTATTGGAATTCCAAAAAGCGCTGCATCTTTCGCCAAAGTACTATACGGTTTACGCTGATATAGCTGAGTGTTACTCCAGGCTTGGTAAAAGAAAACAAGCCATAAAAGAACTACGGGGGCTGAAGCTCAAAATACCTCAGGCCTTTGACGCCAGGGTAAAACTTGGGCACCTTTTATTCCTTGAGGGCGAGATAGGGTCTGCCGTTGAGGAGTGGGACAGCGTTGTAAAAGATAACCCTGACAACGTTGAGGCCAGGATGTACATAAAAATGGCGCAAAACCAATCTATACTGCCTTGACATAGTTAGTACTTGTATCTATAACGGCATAGAACATTAAATTTTGGAGGTTTTTATGAAAAGGTTTTTAGTTATCGCGATGAGTTCGGTGCTTGTTTTCGCGGCTTGCTCAAAAAAGGATGTAAAGGACGGCGACAAAGATAGAACTGTAGTTGCTTATGATGCTACAGGCAGCGATGCCGGTAAAGCAGGCGATATGAAATCAGTCCACTTTGATTTTGATCAGTCCAATATAATAGGGGGCGCCAAGGACATTCTTAACAGTAGTGCCAGCTGGCTGAAAAAGAACCCAAAGGTTAACGTGCAGATAGAAGGACACTGCGACAGCAGAGGTTCTATTGAGTATAATATGGCTCTTGGCGAAAAAAGAGCGATCACAGTTAAGAAATATCTGACCGCTCTTGGAATTAAATCTGCCAGACTTCATACAATAAGCTATGGAGAAGAAAGACCTTTAGACGGACGCCAGACAGAATCCGCTTGGGCTAAGAATAGACGTGCGAACTTTGTTCTTGTTAAGTAATTGATGAAATACAGATCGTTTTATAAAAGAGAGGGATGGAGTTTTTTCGTCCCTCTCTTTGTTTTTATTATTTCTTCGTGCACCACGGGAGATACTACCAAGGCTGACAGGGGTATCGCGATGAGGGCAGTTCAGGCCGCTAAAGACGCTGAATTCTCAAAGTGTAAATCCGCCGCACAGGGGTATTTTGAGGCAGGCCAAAATCTTCAAATAGGCGAAAGGTACTTTTTAGACGAAAACAACTGGGACCAGGCAAAGGTGTATTTTAAACAGGCCACCGCTCTTGCCGAAAAGGCCGAAGAGGAGAACGCTCTCTGTGAGGCAAAATAAGATCCCACGTTCGATGTTCCCATATATATATGTGTTGTCTCTTGTCGTGATATCTTCCTGCGTTACCATGGGCGACTCCAGAAAAGAAGACGATGTGTCCACTCAGATAAGTAATCTTCAGGCTATATCTGCTTCTAACGCTCAAAGCATAGAGGAACTTAAAGCCGAGAACGAGAAACTAAAAGGCGAAATAGAAAAGTTGCACCACATTTTAGGTCAACAGGTTACGGCGCAACAATCTACTACAGTTCAACCTGCCACGGCTCAGGCGGCGCAAGCGGGCGCGGCAGTGGTAGATATGGCCGTCGCGGCAGCCTCTCTTCCGGAAAATATGGATGTGGATGAGAAATATAAGACCGCGCGTAAATTCCACGAGGAAAAAAAGTACGACGAGGCTGAAAAATATTATGCCTCAATAGTAGGGTCTAAATCAACCTGGTACGACGAGAGGGCGAGATTTTTTCTCGGCTCATTATATTACGAGAAAGAGAATTATAAACAGTCCGTAGTCACGCTTCAGGATCTTATAGATCAATATCCAAAATCAAAGAACATCTCCACGGCCATTTACATACAGGCTGAATGTTTTTATCAGATGAAGCAGCACAAAGAGGCTGAAGTGTTCTTTAAGGACCTTGTTTCAAGGTTCCCAAATTCCAAAGAGGCCGCGAAGGCAAAACAAAGGTTAAGCAAGATATGAGTAGCAAGTGCTACGTGCTTGGAATAGAGACGTCGTGTGACGAGACGGCCGCGTCCGTTGTGGACGCAGATGGCCGCGTACTTTCCAGTATAGTTTTTTCGCAGATCGATATGCACAATATATATGGAGGCATAGTTCCAGAGCTTGCCTCGCGAGATCACGCGCTAAAAATAAAACATGTCGTGGAACAGGCGCTTTCAGCGTCTAAATTGTCGGCTGATGATATAACACATGTTGGGGTTACATCGGGCCCGGGACTTTTGGGATGTTTACTTGTTGGGCTTTCTTTCGCGAAAGCATTCGCGATGTCAAAAAATATTCCTTTAATAGAAGTGGATCACGTGAGGGCTCATGTGATGAGCGCTTTTATAAACGGTGTTAGCGGTACGCCGCGTTTTCCATTCGCTGGGCTTGTTGTTTCCGGCGGACACACTTCGATATATTTAGTTAAATCCGTTAATGATATTGTTGCCGTTAGTTCAACCGTGGACGACGCTGCAGGAGAAGTGTTTGATAAGCTCGCTCGTTTTATAGGCTTAGGTTATCCCGGCGGAAAGGCAGTGAGTGAACTGGCCAGAAAAGGCAACGCCGCCGCTTTTGCTTCTGCCACCGCCGTAAAATTCCCAAAGCCTGTTATTAAGGGGCGCGAGGGCGATTTTAGTTTCAGCGGATTAAAAACATCGGCGATAAATTATTTCAGGAACGCCGCCGCCGCGCGCAACAGCACAGGCGTTACCGCCCACAACGGCGCACACATTAGCGTGGATGTGAAAAAAGAAGACGCCTTGGCCGCGTTCCAGGAAACAATATGCGAAGTCCTGGTGGAAAAACTTATAGCTGCCGCAGTGGATAATAATGTCAGCGACGTAGTAATAGGCGGCGGCGTGGCATCAAACTATAGGCTGCGCGAACTTTTTGTTCAGAAGGCAAAGCAAAACTCCCTTAACCCGTGTCTTATCCCAATTGAATACTGTACAGATAACGCCGCGATGATAGCAAACTACGCAAGATTACTTATAGGCGACAAAAAGGGATTTAATTCCGAAATGTCGAAGATAAAAGCGTACTCAACAACAAGAAGGTAATAAAGTGAAACGTTCTTTAGGCCAACATTTCTTGAATGATGAAATAATCGCCGACAGAATTGTTGGTGCTGCCGACATAAAAAAAGGCGACACAGTTATTGAAATCGGCCCTGGAGCAGGGGCGTTGACAAAGTGGATATACATGAGCTCTGTTACAAGGGGTATTTTGATAGAGCTGGACGTTAATCTTGCGCCAAAGTTAAAGGATAAGTTCCCAAAGTTTGAGGTCATGAATGAGAATATTTGCGGTGTTGATATCGCTAAACTTAAAAACAGGGCCGATGAAAAGTTTATTGTGATCGGTAATCTTCCATACAATATGTCGTCAAAGATATTGGAACATTTAGTGCGTTATAAAGACGTTATATCAAAAATGGTCCTGATGTTCCAAAAAGAAGTAGGGGACAAAATTTGCGCCAAGGCCGGCGACAGTGACTACAGCCGTTTAAGTCTTTTGGCGCTTGAATTTTACGACGTGGAAAAAGTGTTGGATGTTGAACCCAAATATTTCAGCCCCCGCCCCGATGTAGATTCATCTGTGTTGCTATTTAATTTAAGAAAACAACCCATTGTTGAAATTAAGAACAGAGAAATATACAACAGAATAGTGCAGCAGATGTTCTCAAACAGAAGAAAGATGATACGCCGCTCGCTTAAAGCCCTCTACCCCGACGATATTTTGCAAAAAGTCTTTGCCGCATCAAAAATAGACCCACAAAAGCGCCCACAGGAGTTAACTATTCAAGAGTTTGCGTTGTTGGCGGATCTTATTATGCCAAAGGGATATTGATCCCTGCTACAAAGTCGTTTATGTGTTGGATGCCAATTACTTTTACTTCAAGGTCCTTTACTTTTTTCATCTTTTGTTTATCACAGTCGGAACAGACCAGGATATTTTCTCCGTCGGGATAGAACTGCCTGAATTTTTTTATCCCGTCCGGAGTAAAATTCTTTTCTCTATATTTACATTCAATGGCTATCGGCTTTCCCCCTCTCGGTGTGATTATAAAATCCACTTCGTTGCCCTGTTTTGTTCTCCAATATTTTAATATCTGCGCCCCGGATGAAGACAAGAACTCGTTAAGGACAAGGTGTTCCCACAACACGCCTTTATCGTCGTCCCTTAGGGAGTCCCAGCCTTTGAAATAACACAAAAAACCTGTGTCGAACGCGTAAACTTTTGGAGCTTTAACGAGCTCGTTTATTTTGTTGTTTGAGAATGGACGCACAATATGCGCCACGGAAAGCGATTCCATCACCTGAAGATAATTAGCGGACGTTGTGTGGCTGATGCCGCATTTTTTCCCTACGTTACTTGATTCAAATATCCCTCCGCTCTGCAGAAAAATTATTTCCAGCATTTTCAGGAAAGCGGCTCGTTTATCCACTTTAAACAATTCGTTCACATCTTTTGCCCAAAAACTGTCCAGCCATTCGTTTATTTCCATTTCCGGAAATTCTTTGGACATAAAAAAGTTTGGAAGTCCGCCGAATTTCATTCTGTGTTCAATGGTACGTCCGTTGAAGTCCAAAAAATCCTGATGGTTCATGGGCGTAAGAAACACGTTCAGCTTTCTTCCGGTGAGCGTATCCTGGAATTTTTCCCTCGCTGACATCGTTGAGCTCCCTGTTGCTATGATCTTTATTTTTGGATAATGGTCGGCGGCTATCTTTAAGACTTCCGACGGATTGTGAAGCCTGTGGACTTCGTCCAGTGCTATAATATCGCCGTCCTTTAAATTCCTGAAAAAGTTCTCCGCATCGTTAACTTCTTCTCTTACGCGCGGAAGTTCGCAGTCGAATATTTTTATTTCCCGCATAGAGTTGCACAGGCTGGTTTTACCCGACCTTCGCACTCCGTGCAGCCAAACGACGCTCCTTTTGTTGAGCGCGGAAAGTACTCTTTTAACCCAAAAGCTTCTTTTAACCATTTGCAACCATTATTGCATATAGTTTAACTATTTGCAAATACATTTTCATTTGGTTATAAATAAATCTAATAAAATCAAGCATTAACCCTCGCCTGCCGCCACCATCGGCGTTGCCAGATCCAGGGGCTTATTATACCCTTCCCAAAGATTGGCGGCAGCTATCCGATATTTCTTAATAACGTTAGACAAATATTTATAATTCCAGCTTAAAAGCAGGTCCATTTCATAATACGCGCTGTACGCAATATGAGTGGCATCATCTTTTCTTTTTTCAGATATTATCCCTTTACTTATATATAAGTCGGCAAGCCGCTTTACTTCATCGTTAAAATTTAAGACCGTTGGGTTACATTTAGCAATTAACTTTTCTAAAAGGGG
>JAZDEK010000006.1:0-2884 GCA_043808895.1 Pseudomonadota bacterium | reverse complement strand
ATTGTCTGCATGTTGTTGAACGCATACAGAGCTTTTGTCTGTTCAAGACCAAAATAACCCTGTGTATAGGTCTTATCTAGATCATAATTATCTTTTTCAACCAGCTTCATGTAGTTTATGTATCTTGACATTATGGCCAGGTTACCAATAGTGCTTGTAAGATTGATCACGCCATCTATTACCGGATTAGACCATCTGCAAGTCTGGTTTAGAAAACTTGTATCGACAGCTTGCCCGCCGCCTAACAAGTTGTCAAAGTTCAGCTTAATTGAACCTGTCGACACGACAGGTATGCTTAGATTCAGGCTGCTTGTAGTAGTCTTAGGATCCTCTGCCCATACAGAAGAAAGCGCTAAGCTAACTCCCAGAATAATTGTAAGTAGTCTCCCCTTCATAAAACCACCTCTTTTTAAGTTTGTTTTCTTCATCTTATATTCCTCGCACCATATTAGTTTGCAACCCCCGTGCCACAACCATTAAGTCCTTGTAATTATTAATTTATCTAAAAAGCACCCCCTTCGTAACAGGCTGTTTTGACAACAAAAACCGATACAAACTTAAGTCAGGTGCATAAAAACTATACACTAAATATTTTTGTGATATTATTTTTGTGTGGAGGGGTTATGCGAGTTGTTTTATTTTTAACAGTTATTCTTATGGCCTTTGCCCTGCACTCAAAAGAGAGGCTGGGAACCGACGTTACCAATGTCAGAACGTCTACCACCAATGGTAAGCAGCGGATAGTATTGGATATTAATAGTGACAACGAACCTGCGGTTTACTCAAAAAAAGCGAAGAACATTATCTGTGTCACAGTGGAAACCTACATGGATCAGGGCAAAGAGTCTCAATTTGCAAAGCTTCTGTCTAACACTTCGTACGTTAAAAACGTTGACTTTATAAACCTGCCCGACGAGGGAGAAGTAATAATACAACTGAAGTTATCGGGCGATGTCTATGACAACGTGTTCACCCTATCAAATCCATCAAGGCTGGTCATAGACCTGGACGGTAAACAATCATGAAGAAACTTCTAATATTACTGATAGCACTGATCCTTTTGATACTATTCCTGATGTACCAACAACCTATACTCAACAGGTTCTTCAGCCTGATAGGCGGCAGTATGGGTACAAGGGTTCAGGCAATAGCGCAGCTCAGCGAATTAAATAAAAGCGTCACTTTAAAAAGATCCAACGATACCGTTTGGAATACCGCGGAACTTAATCAGGGGCTTGCGATACTTGACTCTTTGTCCACCGGATACGATTCAGCAGCGACGATACGCTTTAACCTTGGATACATAATGAACATGGGCGAAAGATCGCTGATAGTCATAGAGGACCCTAAACAAGAGGCTGCCAACCTTATAGAGCTCAACCTGGACCAGGGAACCTTGCAGGCAAAAAACGCTACCTCAGATACTACGACGCTAAAGATAAAATCTAACAACACCATTACCGAAGTAAAAGGAAAATCCACCTTTACGATCACCGTCGATAAAGCGACAAAACGCGCTGAAATATGGATAACGCTGGGACAGGCCAGAGTAAAAGATAAGGTAACCGGTAAAGAAATAGTAATAAAGGAGAACGAAAAAAAGATATTCTCCATAGAGAATATAGAGCAACCTGTTGAGCCTGTAGTACCTCCTGCGGCTGTTGTGCCTGAGGTAAAACCCGGAGAGACTATCGCGCCTCCACCTGAGCCGGCGGCAGCAAAACCTGTTAAAAAAGCCTCGGTAAGAAAACCCAGGGTCTTAAAGACCAACGACATAGCGAAAATAGTCGCCAAACAGAGAAAGAAAATAGACGCCTGCTACGAACGTAGTCGTCGTACCGGCGGGAAAAAGCTATCCATAAAATTCAACATAGCCACCAGCGGTATTGTAACCAAGATCAATATCGCAAGATCCGACCTGAATGACCCTACGGTAGAACGCTGTGTTATGTTCTGGATAAAGACCATAAAATTCCCAAGGTTCGACGGTGCGCAGGTGGAACAGACAGTTAATTTTGTTTTCCAATAAAAGACTCTGATGAAAAAAACAATAATAGGAATTACAGGCGGCATAGCTTCGGGGAAATCGAGTTTTGCAGCGTATCTTAAAAAACACGGATTTCATACTCTAAGTTCCGACGAAATAGTGAACACCCTATATAAAAAAGGCGGCGCTGGGTACAAGGCGCTGACCTCGCTTAAAATAAAAGGCGTGGTTGATAAGGACGGTGAACTTAATAAAAAAAAGATGCGAGACCTTATATTCGGAGATAAGGATATCCGCGCAAAAGTGGAAAAGGCGATTCATCCGCTTGTTATAAAAGAGATAAAGTCTTTCATAGAAAGAAAGCCTGATGGCACATATATAAGCGTTGAGATACCTCTTTTATTCGAGGCTGATCTGCAAAAACTCTGCACACACACGCTAACAGTTTTCACACCAAGGGGACAGATGACCAAGACGCTAAAAGAGCGTTATTCCATAACAGCCGACGAGGCTGAAAAAATGCTGGGAACCCACATGGATATCAGTTTAAAAATGTTAAGGTCCGACTTTGTTATTTTAAATACAGGCTCGTTAATGGAGCTTAAGAAAAAAGCGGATATATTCGTTTCAATATTAAAGAACCGGGGCTTATTGCCCCACAAAGGGAGCAAATAATATGCTTGAAAAAATAGGAGTTTTCTTTTTTAAGAACCGGAGTTTTCTCCCCGTACCCATACTTCTTGTCGCTGTTCTTTATCCAAAGTTCGACGGTACTGTTATAACGTTCCTCGTCGGTTACATAATGATGCTCAGCGCCGAGGCCGGGAGATTCTGGGCAGTAAGCTACGCCGGTGGGATAACAAGAACACGCACAGGCGACTTGAACGATCTTGTGAT
>JAZDEK010000005.1:0-2261 GCA_043808895.1 Pseudomonadota bacterium | reverse complement strand
AGAGACACGGGTAAAATGAAGGCAGAAAGCGCAAGACGTATAAGCGTTGAATAATAAATTTAGCAGGAGAAAAAAATGAAAAATTTTTTAAGGGCCTTTTTGTTCTGTTTCTTATCAACAAGTCTATCGCAAAACATCTTTGCACAGTCTGACAAGACCCCCGAAAAGGGACCGGCCATTACACCTCGGTCGACTTTTCAGTCCAAAAAGACCACTCTAGTGTCTGTTGACGACGGGAAAGGCCACGTAAGCGAATTGTCGTTCGTGCCTGCGTTAGACGCGGACAAAGATCTAATAATAAACGTTATGGAAAATAGCGAGGTTATTGCTATCGCGCCTTCTACCCACCCCATTTTCGATGGAAAATATGATGCAGAGTACAGCGTTGGTAACTTTAAGGTTAAGGTAGTTATTGATGCTGAACAATACTCAACGGCTGTAGGCGACAAGGGCAATATATACTCTATTTATGAAGGTGAAAGAGGCTCTGATAAGATTAAAGTTTCATATGAGGCGTTGTACGATGTTCAAGGTCGTAAACTAGCTGCGATGGCTGTTGATCAGTATGAAGTAATTCAGTTTTTCATTTATGACCCTGTTTCTGGAGCTATTATAAAGTCTGCGGAAGTGGTCAATAAAAACGTCGGTGCGAGACAGATCAAGGTTTCAGGGAAGGATATAACGAAGTCGTATCTACTGCCGATTCGTTCTGGCGGGATAACACGATACGGTTATCAAGGTACACTACTTCATGAACCCGGCAGCAGTTATGTAAGTGACATAAATGGCGCTAGATGGATACCTGAAGGAACTCCATGGACGATACAGGACGTTTTGGCTGAAGTAACAAGAGATGGAGGAGCATTAGGAACCCAAGAGCTTACGCCGTTACAGAAAATTGATAGAGAACTGGAAGACATAGTAATGAACAAGGACTTAAAAGATAGAGCTACGTTTGTATATTTGTTTGGTAAAGATTATGATGCCACACTGAGCAAAACACATTTTCTCGCAGCGGCCTTAGATATGGTAGACAGGGAAATGGATCATGCGCAAGTAGAAGATAATATAACCAGCGAAAGTATTTTAGACTTTATTGGCGGCATACTTGCAAGTTTAAGGGAGAAGGAACAGTATAATCCTGTATTTGGTCCGATCGATCGAAAATACGACGGCATTAAGTTTCGACTTACGGAAAGGGTTAAATTCCACAAAGGTTTGATCTTTTTGAGTAACGTAATGGAGTACATTAAAATGTCTCCGGCCAGATTAATAGAAGAACTTTCGTTCTTTCTGGAGTTTGACAGGCTGAAAAAGATCCTAAATGACCCAAGAACAAATGAAGCCGGCATTGTTATCCTGAACAAGTTGAACGAGGCGGTAAATTATTCGGATTATAATGAAATAGCTAGCAATTATGAAAAGTCCGAAGAGCTTATTAGAAATCACCAAACGTACGTTACAAAGTTAAACGAGATCATAAAAGAAGGGCGACATTTAACAATTAACAAAAACAGAGACCGAGAAATAACAGAGATCATAAAAGGATATGAAAAACAGGGACTCTCATTTGTAGCAGATAATCTTCCTAAACTTATGGGAGAGAACGGAGATATACTACTCAGAATGTTGGGCGATCCGGAAACCAAGAACATAGGAACAAGGATTGTCTACGATATATACGTTACAGTGACCGACGCAAATTATAAATCCGAAAAAGTAGGAGCTTTGCCAGGAGAGAATACGACCAATACCCTGTCGGGAATTATAGATAGATATAGTGGCACAAGTGACGATATAGAAGTGGATGGACACATGATAAGCAAGGTCCGAGATCTAAATTTCTTTCTTGACCCGCAGCATGGATTAAACCGTCTTAAGGCTCTGATAAAGCAGGAGCTGACTAACGTTAACGTGTATAACAGAATATATTATGTTGTTTCTGCGTTAGTGCAAACATGCAGGAACAAAGCGCAAAATGGAGAAGAGATAAACTTTGATGTATTGAAAGTAGCCCTTGATTTTGAGAAAGTGTTGCAAGGTAGATACGGCAACGAAATATTAGACGTTAACTTACGGGACATAAGAAGATCAGGAGACTTCGGTATGTTGGACGCGAACTTGTTATTTAACGATATACCGCTTTTATGGTTGCACGAACAGACCGGCGTGAAAGAATCCATAGTTCTCCAAGAGCGTGTTAGTCTGCCCACAATAGAGCAGGCTGCCTACTATGATCCGTTCTACGGAAAGGTAACCAA
>JAZDEK010000004.1:0-14306 GCA_043808895.1 Pseudomonadota bacterium | reverse complement strand
TATATGGAAGTTCTTTTGGATCGATTTGAGATGTTGCAGTAACTTCTTTCTTAACAGTTGTTTTTATTTCTTTTTCAATATAGTACACAAGCTCTTTTATATATCCTCCGTTCTCAAGAGGCTGCCCGGGACGTACCATACTAAGAATGTTATCGGCTTTGCCGCTTGCTATCACACTTCCCTTCTCATCATAAACCACGAACGACTCTAAATAATTTGTACTAAGATTAAGCTCCATAACCGCTTTTATTTTACCGTTCGGGTATAGTAGAACGGATCTGAGAAGTTCATACTGGTTGCCGGAGGTTTCTAGAGCGTTCACATCTACGCCTGTTAAGTCACCTTTATCATCGTAATACCCAGTATAAGTTTTGTTTTCAAAACCTTCCGTCACCTTGTTAGAAGTAAAACTGGACGATAATTTTAAAATGTCCGACGAGTTAAGTTGGAAATCAAATACGATCATATGGTCGACATCGTCTATCTTAAAAGGGACAAGCGCCGTTGCGGCGCTTCCTTCGTACATAGCAGCTGGCGTATAAGAAGTATTTCCATGGGGGTCTCTAAGCATCGTTATATTGTTTATCTTGTTACCTTTAATTTCATAATTAATATAGATCGCTGTAGTTTTGGTATCGTACATTGCTACCACTTTTTTAGGACGTTGTGGACTGTTATTGCTGTACGCTTCAACGTATATTTCAGAAACTCTTATTACCGGACCTTCTGGCTCAATATACTGAAGTGCCTCCGCAAGTAACTTGTTCTCTTTTGGGGCCAATTCTTCAGTATCGTCAATGACCGTGCCATTAATTAACGCGTCCGCGTGAGGTTTTATTTCGGGAAAGTCTAAATAATTATCTATACCCACGCCGGAAGGTAGCGCAGTAAAAATTCCACTGCCGACTACATGATTAATTTTACCCGATGGATCTATTGTTCCGGTCTCATAAGGATATGTACCGTCAGGTGATATTGAATAATACACTTTGAGACCATTCTTTTGTGCAGCATCACGAATATATAGCGACTGAAGCAAGTGGTTAGAAGTTACAAGACGAGCTTTGATCATCTTGTCGTTAACTTCATTGTTTCCGGGATAGTATAACGTTGTTGTGTTATCCCATGGCCTTCCATCATTAAATTCTGGATTATAATTCCTCACAACTACTTGTTTTATGCTTCCGTCCTCATAATAAGTAATATCGGTTTTGGTTCCATTGGCTTTGGTGATATGTGTATCGTCCTTGTACCACACCCTTTCGCTGTTCGTCCCATACCGTACTCCGATCCATTTTTGCCATTTTGATACGTCACCGTTGTTCCAAAAATCAGAGTACATCTGTACTATTTCTTTGGTATCAAAATCAAAAGCTAATTTAACGGTCAGTGGAACAAAGTATTCAAGTTTTATAATATCCGCAGCGTTCCTATGAGGATCTTTGTTAACCTGGCCCAAATAAATTTCTTTTGTTTTTCCCGGAGGGGTTACAAATGTTTTTACGAACGGGATCATCCTAACAGGTGTCGTCCCGTATTCAAAACGCACCACGGCTGTTTTGTCGCCGTATCTAAGATTTAAACCTGTTGTAACACCGTCGTAATCTCGATGACGGTATTCTACAAAAACTCCTTTTTTAGGAGGCTCCTCCGTAATGATCTCTGTTTTATCTTTAAGGACAAAGTTAGGTGATCCGTCGGGTTCTATTTCAATGTTTTTCTTTTCCGCCAGAGCTTGGTTGGCGCGGCCAAGTGTTGTATAGATCAACATCGTCGGAGTTGGACTATCCGGCTGAAAAAATACCCAAAAGATCAATTTTCTTATAGCGGCATACTGAGAATACTGTATCACGGGATTCTGTTCATTCTCGGCTTTATCTAATAAAGAATTCAAAAGTAGTTTTTCTTTGCCACCCACTACAGCCTCTAAAGGAGGGGTTAAGCCAAAACCAAATAACATCGACCATGTACTGATGCCCGCTATCGTTGTTCGTACTCTCTGGCCCATGCTGGTGCTAAAAGTTATGGTACCGCTATCAAAATCTTCCCCCGCTGTTATTCCCGCCAATTTATCTCTTTGTTCTGTGGTGGATACCAGCTTGTTCTTAAGAATGGATCTTATGATAGTTTTAGCTTCGTCTACCAGGCCAACCTCTATGAATGAATACAACTGTCCTCTATCTATCAGCCTTTCAGCGTCGGTCTTATTAAGTGAGTTATCGTTGGTCTTTTCAATCAGATCATTCGCGTATTCCAGTAAAGATTCGTACCTTGCATCAACATCTTTATCTGTTTTTTTGTCAGGTATTTCTTCAGGATGGTTGACAAGATACTCCGCCCTATTGATACGGCCGAGGGCGTTGTAAGCGTTAAATAGGCCTGACGCAAGATTCGATGTCTTCTGATCTATCAGGCTGTTCAGTATCTCTTTAAGGTTCCCTATGTGTTTTTTTATAACCCTAAGTTCAATATGGTCATCTACCCATTGCGTCCAATAATCGACAGGGAACTTAAAAACAGTAGTGCCCTGGTCGCTAAAATATTCAGTAAGACCTTTATCAGCCATTTTATAATAAAATTTGGAATCTACGTGTAACACCCCACCCAACGCATAATCAAGCTTTGATACCGCCGCGGCGAATATATCGCGTTGATCTTTAGTAAAAACGAAGTCCTTATTGGCAAGGATATTGTTTATCACTTTGTTAGCTTTCTCCTTTTCGCCCATGGAGATAAGTTCTTCAAGCCATCCATCGTCTATGAATCTTTTTGTGTACGTTTGCTCATTCCCCACAGCGTTATTTTTAATGAACTCATCTACCACCATCATTTGCACTTTTGGTAGACTCGCTCCAGAAAGCCGATATTTTGTGATCTCCTGCTTCATTCCGTTCATAAGATTTTGTATGTGCCCCAGCGCGTAGAATAATTCAGATGGAGTGTCCGTATTCTTTATCGCGGGCTCCAAAAGACTCCGTGACCCTGACTCAGTGAACTGTTCTATAATAAATGATTTAAGCGTTTCTAATTTTTGTATCTTGTCCTGATAATCAAGGTCTGAAAGCATTATGTTGTCGGCGAGCCCGCCCACAACAAGTACACCTGCGGCGTAAAAACGCATATCCTTGGAGAATGTCCTATACGCAGTATTTTTTTCTATAGGAGCCATGTCCGTTACTTTTATATAGCCTTTGAGAACATCACTTTTAACCTTGTTCGCGACTACGACGGAAAGACTCGCCATATCATCATAGCTGGGAAAAACCCTGACCTTATCAAGAACTCCTCGTATTAAAAATTTATCGCCACTCTGTAGCACCATCTCTTCAATAAAACCATCCGTCAGCTCCGAAACCTCTCTGGCTGGAATAACCGTGTACCCCAAAAATCTTTTAAGTTTACCGCTATAGCTTTCAACGACCTCTCTTGTTTCAAATTTGTCATCCTTGTTCTTTACGGCCTTCCCTTCCTGATCGTATTTAAAAGTTACCCGAGTAATATGGTCCATATCGCCAGATATTTTTTCATACGTAACATGTTCCGAGTCCACAACCCAAGTATTAAGGATAGAAGGACCATGCATGTTTAGCGAGTAATTAACGCACCAATCCCCAAGTTTAAGGGTGTACTTTCCGTTTACGAACTTAACAGCTGCTTTAGCCCCATCAGGAAGTGTTAACTCTCCTTCAGGCTGTTGTCCTAACCCCCAGTTAATAACCATGGTGGCAACTAATTCTGTCCCGGACTTTGTAACAACAGTTAATATTTTGGTTGTCCTATTGTTTGTTATTACCTGCCTCAGCGTGGTTTTAGGAGGCTGTGCCGCGTAAATATTCTGGAAAATACCCACGCATAGAAAAAGGATTATAAGTTTTGTAAAAAAAGTTTTCATAAATTTAAAACCTCTTATCTGCGCACTTTCTGGCCGCTTCTTGTCCGGCTTCACGCGCCTTTATTAAAAAATCTTTTATTCTATTTTCTTTGGTCAGGTCTATGAGGCCTAACTTACGCCCAATGACTTCATTTTTAAACCTTTCCACTTCCGAGCTAAAACTCATAAGGCTTAACGTCTCTAACTCTACTTGTCCGGGAGTAAAATTAACGTCCATGTCCTTATGATTCAAAAGGACATAACTTAAGCCCGCCTCAAGTACGTACAGCGAGAAAAGGCTGTTCGATGAGAATTGATTGTTATTTATATCGTCCTGAGTTTGCTTCAATAGTGCTTCACGATATATTCTGCCCTTCTCACCCAGGAATGTTTCCAAACTAAGTTCTCCAACTCTCATTAACCTCTGTACTTCCAGGATGGCCTCTCCTCTTGCAGCCTTGATCTGTTCGGGAGATACTTTTGTATCTGTTTCGCGCGCGATCTTTCTTAATTTGTTCAGATATTCTTCGCGTGTTTTTTCCGGCATCGTGGACTTAACATCATTGAGAACCACGAACGCCTCGTACGCGTATAACTCACTGGCCGAGCGAGTTTCTTTGCATTCCAACATTATTTTCAGGTCATCGTTTATAAGCGTAGGGATCGAATTGCGTCTCTCGCTGGACCCCTTAGACAAATAAATCTCTGCAAGCTTGAGCGCGTCAACGGATCCGCTTTCAACAGGGACCTCGCCGGTGTATTGAATAACAAGCTCTCTTATCTCGGGGCGTTTTAGGAGTTCCTCTACATCAAATACGTCAGACGGCCATGTTGTTAGGAGCTCTCTGGTAATTTGGTCTGTTTTTCCCGGTACTACATTTACCAGGATGTATTTATCATTGTCCCGCATTACTTTGAACCAAAGTTCGCCGCTCTTACTATAAACAACGAACTGTTCGAATTTTCCGTCCCCAAGTTCAACTTTTGCTTTCCGTACTCTCTGGTTTGTAAGAACGGGATCATCGTAATATAACGTGGTCGTTTCAAACACCATGTCATCAACTTCTTTTGTATATTCAGTTCTTAATCCGCCACTTTTATAGAACGTGAAAGCTGGGACATCTGAGTCTTTTTCCCCTTCTGTTCTATACGGATCATTAAGATAACTTTCGCTGTTTCCTGTCAGCAAAGGGGCCGCGTACTTTAGAACTTCAGAATTTTTTAACAACTCATTCACGTTTATTGCTGCCGGAAGCCGTTTGATGGTCCCAATGCGTTTCGCGTCTTTAGTTCCGTCAAAAACTTCATACTCGTTTTTAAGCCCGTAATTAGCCATCATAACGGATTTTTTATTCTCAGCGTCCCTGATGACCAGAACAGTTCCCCCGACTTTGTTGACGAGCATGGCTTTTTCCATCGGAGTTCCGCCTTTGCTCGGATAATAAAGCGTACTCTTTGATTCAATAACCATATTGCTACCCTTACCTGTGACATACTTTCTTATTTCACTGCTCTCTAGGCCACCGTCGGAAAAATACCACTCTTCTATTTGGGTGTTGCCCTTGGGATCACGGATCTCTTCAAGATACGCCTTCATTTTGCCGTTCGGCCAATAGGATGCTTTTACTTTTCCGTTATCTTTACTTACATCAACTAGCGAATACATGCTTATAACTTGAGGGGTCTTGAAATCAACCGAACACCTAACCTTGATACCGTCGAATTGCCCCAACCAGTCTACTGCGACAAAACTGAGGTGTTTTGGTGTGTCACTGGATGATATAGTCCCCACGTGCTCAACAACTGTGCTACCGGGGCGTGTGCCGGTTATAACAATCTTTTCATTTCTACTTTGCAGCCCACCTTCGTATTGAAAATACAGAGTCATAGTCGCTCCGGCGTAGTAGACCTTTATTTCTGTTGGACGACGGTAAACGTTAGTTTTAATAATTTTTGAAACAGCGCCTTTCCCAGGCACTCTAATGATGTCCAAAGCCTCCTTAAATATCTCATTCGGCTTAACCGTCTCCTGGTCCGGTGTTTTTGTGGTCTCAAGAATTTCGTTAAGGTCACCAAGGGTACCATAGATATACCTGGGGAACTTTGATGGTTCTTTTGTAACGAAGCTGACAACAGACACTTGGGAACGAAGGAACGCGCCTAAAAGAACTTGTTTTAGCACTGTTGCTTTTATTCGTTTTGAAGCAGGATCTCTTTCGCCTACAACGTCATTATATAACTCTGACAAAAGAAGTTTCTTCTTTTCATCTAACTCCACAATAGGGTCCCAAAGTTTACCGGTAAAAGGCCATGAGTTGTGATCTTTAAACCACTTGATAGAATTTTCCACCTGTTTCAGAATAACCGGATCACCAAGCGGTATAGAGGCCGCCCTTGTTTTATATCTGGCGGCTATAGCCGCCAACATGTCCATTTGTTCGGGAGCGGTTAATCTCACCTGCGTTACTATGCCGTTTATTAAAGTGGTGGCTTCATCCACTTTTTCAGCGTCTAACATTAGGTCAAGTAGGCCTTCATCAATAAGGGTTCGGGCGTCCAGGTCCGTTAATTTACCGGCATTCGACCTTTCTATAAGCTGGTCGACCAAAACCATATCCAATTCTCTGCCAGTATTTGGTTCTATTTCCGTGTTTTGTTTATCGTGAGTTTGTTCTGTTCGGATGTTTTGCGTCTTCTTGTCTTCTATTTTTATGTTTCCAAGCCATTTCAGAATTATTTTGTACCTATATTCGTCACCGTTTTCTCTAAGCTGTTCAACCCAATCCTCGCCGATAAACTTGTGAGCGTAGCCTTTATCAAAACCTTCTCCACCATAGCGGATAAAGTCATCCACGACGAAGAGTTCGACCAGAGTGCGTTTTGGTTTGTCGGTATCCGTGTCAGTGCCTGTTTTTATGGAGTTCGTTTGGGACACTGATCCCGGGGTGTCTACCAATAATTTGTTCACCATGCCCAGCGCCGAGTATACGGGTATAGGATCAATAGAATTCCCGCCGACCCACATTGAGCTACCACTTATAAAGAAACAACCCAGTATCTCCTTTATCATCTTTAACTTCGCTTCTCTGTCTGTTGCCGTAGGCGGTATGGCCTCATCAAGCAAGTCTTTTATTTTAAGATAGTCTCCGTCACGGGTAATATAAATATTTACACCCGAACGGAATTTCCATTCTCCGGCTCCAATGTTCTGTATTTTTCTTGTTATTTGGTCACTAAGAATAATATCTTCCGTTGTATACAACTCGGGGCGTGTCATTATCGTCGCCAATTTATCCATCTGTTGCCTTGAAAGATACGACGAAGACCCGGATGACCATCGTATTATCTTTTGGATAAGGCTTCTGGCCTTATCTGCTTTCGCTTTTTGCGGCAAGTTACTCTCAAGCAGTCTGATCAAAAGGTCGTTTCCCTCTCCCTCGTCCACTAACTTTTTAACATTGCTCTGGTCTATTTCCACACGTCCATTGATCAATCGATCGATCAGACCCAATTCCTCTTTGCTGATCATGTTCTTTGTTACTTCAAGAGCGACATTACTGATGACGGTTTTACCCGCGTACTCACGATCTATAGCGTCCATAAGGAGCTCAATTCTTCCAAGCGCCGAATATACAAGTATTGGCGAGGGAACATTTTGAACTTCAAATCTTCTGTTCCTATCGCCACTATCTACTTTCTCCTTAACAAAGAGTCTTTCTATTAGATCTTTCAGGTTCTTTAACCTCTTTTTCTTTTCCAATGGAGGTAGATCAGAGATCAGAACGTTGGTAGTGAAGTTGCCTATCAAAAGACTAGAGCCGTCGATAGGAGAAGTCCCTGCCTGATAAACAGGGTCTGCCATTATTTTTTCCTGCAGAATATCGTCTTTATACATCCTTTCAATTCTTCCCGGATCATCATCTGTTCTTATTACTATTACGCCGCGGCTTTCGCTCGTGATAGTTTGAGCCGTAATGAACGCCAACTTTCTTATTTGGTTCTTTCTTCCGGCTTGAGCAATATTGTTGATAACTTTTTCTATCGCGTCCGGCGCTTCATCACGATTCAGCATCTCATCAAGGAACTCATTCACAACATCATCGACCTCTTCTTGTGGTATACCTTGTTTGTACCTTGTTAATTTAGTTCCGTAACTTTCTACTACATCGGTTTTCTCACCAATGAACGTTCCGTCCTGGTTAAACTTCTGGACAGTTCTATTCTCCGATCTTAGGTCGTGTGTAGTATAAATAACCTGCTCCGATGTGGCCTGCCAAGAATTTAAGAATTCCCCCCTGGCAATATCCAAGAGATAGTAAATGCTCCACAAACCTCTTTTGAGTGTATAGTGGTAACCACTATGGAACGGTAGCGGTTCATCAAATAACACCCTTTGTGTTGTTCCATCTGGATATGTGACTTTGCCCACGACGGATTCAGGATTTCCATAGAAGATCTCCATTGTACAAAAAAGACCCTGATTATTTTCTGAAATAACTGTTAAAGTTTTAGCTCCCTTGTTCTTGTCAAATGTATGCCACAACCCTGTAGGTTTGCCTGCGAAACAAACATTCTGCAAAAGATAGGATGCTAGAAAAAGTATTATAAGGATCCTTAACAACGATCTCATGAACGGCCCTCACCTATAATGAAATCCGGCTAAGCCTTAATAACATATCTATATGTAAGAAGTAAACTTGTTTATAAGTTGTCTTTAAGGTTGGAGTTTCTTATAGTGGATAGTTATCTATCTGCCCGTCGCATCGCTGAAAGTCACGTGCTTCTTGAGGTACAGGGCATTATACATGAAGTAATTCGCCATTACGTTCTTAACGTACATTCTTGTCTCAAGGTACGGTATGTTCTCTACGAACTCCACGTCCCCCAGGCTTGAACCGAACCAGCTTTTCCATCTGTCCATTGCCTCTTCGCCCGCGTTATATGCCGCAGCAATGTACGCAATGTTGCCGTGATATTTTTTTGATAATCTTTTAAGATATTCCGAAGCTATTCTTATATTGGTTTCGGCGTCTTTTAGTTTTGCAGACCTGACTTTTGGTTCTATCGCTGCTGCGGTTCCAGGCATAAGCTGCATAAGCCCAAGAGCGCCGGAACTTGATACAGCGTCCTTATTGAACGCGCTCTCGCGTTTCATTACAGCGAATATAACATAAGGTTCTATGCCAGTCTGTTTTGAGAAATTATCCACCAGCTCAAAATATGGTTTTGGAAAATGGGTTTCCGCGTGCTCACGCGAGGTGTACCCCTTAAGCGTTGTTAGCAACTTATTAGCGGCGTTAAGGGCAAGATCAGTAAGGTTCGCGTACTTATAAAGATTAGCCACAACCTCTATATATTCCGCCGAGAGTTTATCCAGATTAACATCCGGAAGTTCTTTCTTTACCCATTCAAAAAGCCCGCACTTTACAAGTTTAACCGCCCTATTGATGGTAACAAGGTCCTTAACGGATATAGGCTCAACATCGTAGATCTGATGTTTTATGCTCTGTTCAAGGCTATCCGGTATATCCATCCCAAGTTCATCCATGGAAAGCAGTGAGTAGAAAGAGAAAGGATATCTTGATATGAGGTCCTGTTTTACAATATCAGCCTCTTGGCTTCTTGAAGACTTACTTAAACATTTAGCCCTAAAATATAACGACGCTGTAATATCCCAGTCATACGCGTCGCCGCCCTCTTCAAGGTAACGCGAGAATACTTCCGCGCAGGTTTTATATTCGCCGTCCAGCATGTTGAGCCAGGCGTATTTAAAAAGGGACCGTGGATAGTATTCACTCTTTGGGAATTCATCCACTACGCTTTTGTAGTAACGCATGGCTTTACTTTTCTTGCTATTGTCCTCGTAGAGCACGGCCAGAAGATACACCCCCCTATCGTAGAGCGGGTACTTTTCTACTACAAACCTTAATATCCATTCGCACTGGGACCATTTCTCGTTCTGCAGAAGTTTTAAGGATATCTTTTCCAAATAGTCCCTGTTGTAATACTCGAACATGTCCTCAAAGTATGAAACGCTTTTTACACCATCTACAATAGTGGTCTCCATGAATGATTGTACAGCCTGGTAGAACCTTTTGGCCTGTTTACCCTGCGGGTACATTTTAAGATATTGGGCAGAGAGTTCTTTAAATAAACTATAATCCTTTTCGTCCATGGATTTTTTGATAGCTTCCATTAGGTCGGGGACGTTCTTTTCTTCTTTCTTCTCGGTTTCCTTTTGGCTGCGCTCTGTAAGCAGCGACAATATTTCCTGTTTACTCTTAGCGTCCAGAGTGTCGAAACATTTATTGGATTCCTGTTCGCCAAAACGGGAATAAAGCTCCATAAAGAAAGCAAAAGCGAGTTTTTTGTTCGAGTTTAAATACCTTTTATAAATAGAGCACTCGGTGTCTATATCTGAGTAGCCTTTTTTTCTGGCCATGGAGATATATTCCATGGAACGTGTATGATCTCCGGAAACCGCCAGAGCTAAAGCGGTCTTGGCCTCGAATTCAGGCAGCACATCATCTATACTGTCAGAAAGGACGCTGTTCCTGCTGTGAAGTTTATAAAGAACATCCAGATTCTTTCTTAATGTACCCGCATCGCCAAGATATTTTAGAGCAGACATGCTTTTATAGTAATCAACATAGTCCTCAAGGTATGGAACACTGCCTACGACGGACGCCGCACTGTAAGCCTGCGGATACTTTTCGGCTTTGTAATACGCTGCGGTCAAACTCAGCTGCAAAAGATTTTTTGTCGCAGGATCTGTGGTCTTTAATATTTTTTGTTTTATTAGTTTAACATCAAGCTCATTAACGACAGGCTGCTCTGCTTTTGGAAAAGGACCAGCGTAAATAGAGGCCGAGAATACGACGGTAAAAACAAGGATCGACATCTTTCGCGCCAAACAATTTAACTTCATCTGTTATATTCTAACCTTCCTTAAAGATTAATTCTATGGGATTTCCATCAAAGCCAAAACGTTCCCTCAGCCTTGATATAATATATTTTCTATACGACTCGTGCGTTAACTTTGCGCGTCTACCCAGCACAATGAACCTTGGCACACCACCCGATTCTTTTGTCGCCTGCACCATGAACTTGAGTTTTACCTCTTTGCCGCCGCATAGTGGCGCTGTTTTATACGTAACGATGTCCTTAAAGAACTTATTAAGCTCACCGGTACTTATTTCTTTATTCCTCTCGTTATAGACCTGTTTTACTTTTTTGAACACCTTCGAGAAATCATTTTCGTACAGCGCCGATATATAAACTATAGGCGCGTAAGAAAGATACGGTATGGCCCAGTGTATCTCCTGCTCTGTGAACTCTCTTTCCATTAGATCACGTTTGTTTATGACGATAACACAACCAACGCCTGCTTCGGCTATAATTTGAGTGACCCTTTTATCCTGATGGGTAAAACCCTCTGTTCCGTCTATTACAAGGAGCGCTACGTCGCTGAACTCAACAGCCCTTTTGGAGCGCATTATTGAATAGACCTCAACTTTTGATTCCGTTTTTGAATGACGTCTTATGCCGGCAGTATCCATTAGGACAAAATCACCAAATTTATTGCTGAACGGAGTGTCTATAACGTCCCTGGTTGTGCCGGGGACTTCGCTTGTGACAACTCTCGTTTCACCAAGTATCGCGTTAAGCAGAGTGGATTTTCCGGTATTTGGACGTCCTGCTATAGCAAGCCTTACGCCTTTAAATTCGCTCTTCTCACTTACTTTTACGCGTTCAACTATGGCGTCCGTTAAGTCGCTGTAACCAAGAGCATGCGCTGCAGAGAACGGGAACATGCTTTTTATGCCCAAGGAATGGAACTCGCTGTAATCAATTTTATCGTTGTCTATTTTGTTCACAACGAGGATAAAATCTTTTTTCGCTTTTCTTAATAACGCGGCTATGTCTTTATCCGCGGGATGAAGTCCCTCTTTTCCGTCGACCACAAAGAGGACAAAATCAGACTCTTCTATCGCTATATGGATCTGCTCCACTATGTGTTTTTGTATATGCTCGTCATGCACACGTCCTGAGCGTGTTTCCTGAACGCTGTACTCGTAACCACCAGTGTCTATAAGCTCAAACGTTTTTCCGTACAATTCCACTTCGGCGAACAACCTGTCACGTGTTACGCCCGGAAGATCATCTGTAACAGCCTTGTTCTTGCCCGCAAGGCAGTTAAAGACGCTGGATTTACCTACGTTTGGTCTTCCCACTACGGCAACTTTCATTTGTAACCAAACTCCGCTAAAGATCTGTCGTCACTGGTCCAATCTTTTCTAACTTTGACATAAAGCTCCAGATATACTCTTGAGCCGACCATTTTTTCTATCTCAACCCTTGCGTCAGTGCCTATTTTTTTAAGCATCCCGCCGTTCTTTCCTATCAATATACCTTTTTGCGAGTCCTTCTCGACGTAGATGGTGGCATATATCTTATGGAGTTTTCCTTCCTCTCTATAATCGTCTATCTGCACAGCTGTAGAGTATGGAACTTCTTTCTGTGTAAGTTTAAATATTTTCTCCCTTATAAGCTCTGAACACAGGAATCTTGAGTCCCTGTCGGTCAGATTCTCTTCAGGATAGTAAAGGGGCCCTTCAGGGAGCATAGACCCTATTCTTTTCATGAGCTCAGCTATACCAAGACTTTGCGGTACTGACACAATATGCACAGGCTCTTTAAAACTATATTTCTTTGTTATAGATTCCTTAAATTCTTTTATCTCTCTATCTTTTATGAGGTCGATCTTTGATAGAAGCGGTATTATTTTTACGTCCCTGGGCATTGAGCGTATAGCCTCTATAAAGGCGTCATTCGCGTCAAGCCCTTTTTTCTTTGTCATTGATCCGTCGAACATATAAACGATAACGTCCGCTGTTTTGCATGCCGCCACAGCCTCTTTAACAAAGAACTTGTTAATATCCTTTCCGGCATTGTGGTAGCCTGGTGTATCCACAAAAAGCATTTGCGCGCCAGGACTTGTGAATATCCCCAGGATATTATTTCTGGTGGTCTGAGGTTTTTCGGACACAGCTAATATTTTTGTATCCAATATCCTGTTAATGAGCGTAGATTTTCCCACATTGGGAAGCCCCACCACAGAGATGTAACCTGACCTAAAGCTCTTATCCATGATAGTGTTATAAACTCATAAAGCTCTTGGAGTCCATAGTGTTCTTATAAATTACCAGCCGAATGTGAGTTGGATACCTATACGACGATCACCTTTAACTCCGGTGCTGTCGCCGAGCTCTTCACCGTATGTGAAGAAGTCTATTTTCATGACAGGAATATTAAGTGTAAGGCCGAACGTAAAGTATCCCTGATTTATACCGCCCCTGAGGCCGAAGAAATTAAACAGCAGCGCTTCTGTTCCAAGATGAAATTTCTTGAACATGGAGCCAGGGAACCCGATGTTATTTATGTCAAACACGAATATCCACTTGCTGAAATACGCCCCGGAAGGAAGTTCGAATTTACTGCCTATACTGAGGCTTCTTTTCAGCCTGTATTCGTCGGCAAGTGCTCCATAGTATGTGCCTCTTCCAAAGTGCGTCGGGAACTTTGTCGCACCGATGTTGTTTATACTCATCCCAACGGTCGGGATAAAGAACCATACCTTGTTGAACGTGTACATAGCACCTATGTCTCCGTCCACGCCGAAACCGTAACCGCCTATATCGTTAAAGTTGACAGTCCTTCTCGTATAAAGTTGTACAGCGTCGAATGTTACGTCCCCCGCTCCTCTCACGAGGAATTTAATGTCCACACCCACGGCTAATCTATCCTGAAGGAAACCGTGCGCGAACCCGAGCATAAGCCCACTGTCGGCTATTATCGTTTCGTACGCTTCTGTGGCAACGTTCCTTCTTAACAACGTATTGTTCCTGATCGTAGGGAGCATCAACGCCACAGCGAAGTTCTTTCTCGCCAACGAAGGCATCATGCTCATAATATCCAAATGCATGTTCTGGCCTATGTATGGGGTCAACGCGTCCATGGGGTTCTGTGTCACCATTCTACTTATTTTGCCGGCAATATCTATCGCGGTAGTGTTCATTACAATACCGGGGTTCAGTACTATTATTTCTCCCTCGCCTTTTTTTATCCTGTTAAGACCTGCCGGATTATAAAAAAGGGCATTTATATCGTCGCTGACAGCCGTGAAAGCTCCTCCCATACCCATTGGACGCGCGCCTTTGTAGATGTAATCGTACTCCGCGGCAAATAATATCGAGGAGGACGTAATTAAAAGTGTTATTAATATTTTTTTCATTTTATTCCTCCTACCTTGCTATCTGCCAAAGGATATCTCTGCCTGAATCGGCCTTATAAGGCGTCGGCATGTTCTGTATAAGCGTGTACACGGCTAAATCCGGGTCCCAAACCTGGCTTCCTCCGAAGGTATCAACTGCGT
>JAZDEK010000003.1:0-4615 GCA_043808895.1 Pseudomonadota bacterium | reverse complement strand
AATTCTTCTTTGGAAAGCGCCTCGTCGGTAACAACACCAGCGTCATCGACACCTAATATGGTCGTGCTGACGTTGAGCTTATTTAGTCCCTTCATCTGCATGATCCATCCGATATTCCCAAGAGTGAGGTCATTATTGGACAAATTAAGTTCCTCTAAACTCTTTACTTCCACAAGAGGATATAATGAAACCAATGGGTCACCCACATCATCATTCCCTGACAGATCCAAAACTCTTAACTTCTTTAAACCTTTAAGCGGCATGAAGTTCCTTATATAGTTGTTTTCGGCATAAATTTTTTGTACATCAACAAATCGCTCAACACCATTCAACGACGTAATAACGTCAACCCCATCCCCTGACAGATCTAACATCTTTATATTCTCTGGATGCGCAGCGTATTCGGCGTATGTAGTTTTCAGTATCTGTCTGGCATTTTTGTCCGCCATGAACGAGAACGGTTCTGTATCTCCTGGGTCCAATTTCTCAATTATGCCCGGAAGGCCAACAGATTCTAATATTTCTTCAAGCGCTTTACGCTTTCCCACAGCGCCGGGGTCGTTAACGTATTTTATGCCAAGGTCCGTAGAGATATCGACCGCAAGCTGGTTGGTTTCATCGGTGGAGAATAATATTTTTAGTCCCCCGGAATCAATAAGGTCATCAAGAGAACTTGATTCCACCCTTACATTATTAGAGCCGTCGAATGTCACGAACGAGGTCAAGTCGCCTTGCGTATTAAGCTCTATTGCCATTTGTAGTATGCCGTTCTGGTCGTAGATACCGGATATTTTTTTCCCATCTTTAGTTGTAGTGTATATTTGATAGATGTTCCAAGTTTTATCTTTAAAAATGTAATTGTACGTTATTCCAAAATCCACAAAATTATAATGTGTAATGCTGGAGACAGCATTTCCGCCCTGCCAAAGCTCCGGCATAGACATGCCCTGGTCTGCACTGACAGTATAAATAAGCTCAAAAGTTTTGGTATTATTTTTATAATCAGTTTTCATTTCTACAGGAGCATTCTCCAAGACTACGCTACCTAGGTCGCAATTTTCAAACTTGGTAACAGTAACAACAGAAGCTGAAACAGGCACATCGTCGTAGAATCTGCCCCTCTGCTGATACGATATCTCAGGAATTTCTCCAATTGGACCAGGTTCAAAAATACTTGGAAGAATATCTTGGCGTATCATATCCGCAGTTTTGTCCTTGATCACCCGCTTGGTCACCATTGTGGTCACTCGACTAAGTTGTTCTGTATTATTCTTGTCCTTGTCTTGTTCAAACTTGCCGGCTAAGTAAGTCTGCATCTTTATTCCCACATCCTTGATCATAGGGTCTTTGGAAGTAAGAAGCAGATATAGCTCGTCTAAATATAAAAGATCGATGATATGCTTCTCTGACAATCGATCGTATGCACCGTCGTTAACTATTTTCGTGATATCGTTAAAGCCAGAGAAGATAGTTACCTCGTAGCCTAGCTTTAATGCCTGTTTTTGATATTTCTCGGCTTTTTTATAGTCACCTATACCGGCATACGCACCGCCAAGGAAATATAACATCCCCGCACGGAATTTGTTTTCCACTACGCTTGCTTTTCTATGACCAGGTATCTCATAATTCTGCGTCAGGCTGTTCGCATGTTCAAGATCTAATACCGCTTTGTTGTACTCTCCTTGATTTATATACATCGTGCCTCGACGTAACGTAAATTCTGCAGCAGTCATAACATCTGTTAGAGGAACAATGTTCAGGAACTCTGTAATATACGTTATCGCTTGGTTGACATCCTTTGCCTCATCGACACTTTGGCCATCTCCAAGCTTCGCCAGTACGGACAGTGGTTGTTCAAACTTGGCCTCAAAATATTTCTCCAACAGGCCCTGATGATGTATAAAAAGGTCGCTCATAACTTTATTTATCATGAAAGGAGAGTTAAATTCCTTTTCGGTCAGCGGTTGAGGGATTATGCCGCCTTCACGGGCAATAGGTGCCTGCCCCATACCAAAGCCGCTGAACCCCAGTACATTATTGTTACCTTTTTGGGGTGTTTTTATTTCTGCAAGCCATCTATAACTTTTATTTATTCTTTTACCACCCATCATTAATTCAGCCCACGCTTCCTTTTCTCCTGCGGAGTTAAGCATCCTTAGGCTAGTCACTTTGCGTGTCTTTATATCGGCACGCATGACAGCTATTTTTGTGCCATTCTCGTTATACAGCGCTGTTATCTTCTCATCACCTTCGGTGACACTATAAGACGACCTCATCTGCCAGCTTCCTATTTTGTACCATCCGTACACATACCTTACTTTAAATCCGTTATAATCATTGTCGATGATGGTGGCTTCTATCGGCATTTGTATGTTTATCCTGTGAGGAAAGAATGCTGTAGTACTTTTGGAGTAATCAATATTAAAGAAAAAAGCGTCTGTGCTTTCCATTTTTATTTGTATGGTCTTTGGCACGTTCCCGTCGGGATTACTCTCCACTAACATTCTAGACTTCCCAAGTTTAGCAATGCTGATCACCGGACCAACTGCCGGAGTTGGGTCTTTTAAGTCGTCCGCAGGCGTTAACGCAAAAATATTCTGGGTGGAACTTGTGATGAAAAGACATAATAGAAAAGATCTTAAAAACATTCTCATGCTGGCCCTCCGAAACTGTTTTTGAACCCGATCTTGTATGCTGTTTACGTATACTTTTTTCACGTCAAAAAGTAAAGTGCATTATATGATTGCCTTAAGATTCCCTGTTCCCTGTAATCAAGTTAATTAAATTCGGTTGCAACATACGTTCGTATGTGAGAAATTGGCCGGGAATATGATAAATAAAGAGATTTGCGAGTATTGTGAACTTTGCGGGGGTTGTGATTTTGTGGGTGTTCCCTACGCAAGGACTCTTGACATAAAACTTAATAATTTTAAGGTGTTAATAGGGATCAAGGGAGTAACTATAGAAGGATCCCCCTCGCCCTTAAATTACAGGACCAGATGCCAGCTGCAGATCGGGAACGGTAAAGCAGGATTTTTCAGAAAAAAGACACACGACCTTATAGAAATAAAAAAATGCGCGCTGTTGGACGAAAGATTAAACAAAAGAATAAGCGAATTAAAACTTCCTGAAAATTACAACGGGAAAATAGAACTATACATAAAGCACGGAGCAGTCTGTGAAAGGGTTGTAGAGAAAAAATACGACAACAGGTTCACACAGGTGAACGAAAAGGTTAACGCTCTTCTTATAAAAGAGGTGGTAAAGTCGCTGGAATTAACCCCCGGCGACAATATCCTTGAACTCTACTGCGGAAGCGGAAATCTCACGTACGCGATATTGGACGCTGAACCCAAAATTAAAATAACAGGAATAGATCTTAAAATTGAGAAAGGCAAAAAAAGCGCAGCCGATCTTATAGAGGCTGAAGTGGAAAAGGGGTTGCTCCTTTTAGATTCCCAACGACGTTTAAGAACGTTCAATAAACTCTTACTTGATCCGCCGCGAGCCGGAGTAAGCAAGAGCGCGTTAGAGGTTATAGGCGCGCAGGAGTTTGAACGTATCGTTTATGTATCGTGCAGCCCCGAGGCGTTCGTAAGGGACAAGAAAATATTAGAGGGCAACGGTTATAAAGTACGCTCAGCGAAACTTTTTGACATGTTCCCGTTCACGCAGTACGTCGAGGCTGTGGCAGTACTAACCAAACTCAGTTAAGAGATGCTATTCCAGCACATATTATTCTGAGGACATCATCGGAAGCCGAAAAACCGACGTCAAGGAGGATTTTCGGCTGAGATAATAGGCGGCTCTAGAGGTGACGTTAGTCAGCTCTAGAGAACGCCGTGTCCTCAGAATAATATGTGCTGGAATAATATTTTTACTGCAATGGCTAGTAATATAACACCGCCGAGGATCTCGGCGCCGTTCTTAAACCGTGACCCTAACCTTTTTCCTATATCAACGCCTACAAAAGAGATCACGAACGTAACGCCACCTATTACTATACAAGGGATAAGTATTTTAACTCCAAGAAAAGCAAAGCTCACTCCAACTGCCAGAGCGTCTATGCTCGTGGCAAGAGAAAGTAAAAGTAACGTATGTAAAGATACTTTTTTATCACCATCGGATGTAACACTTCCGCCTTTTACACCCTCGTAGATCATTTTAAAAGACACTGCCGCAAGAAGCGAGAACGCAACCCAATGGTCGTAGTTCGATATAAGCGGGGCGAACTGTTCGCCTAATAGCCAGCCTATAAAAGGCATAACAGCCTGGAAAGCCCCAAAGAACAGAGCCACCCTTAAAGCGTACTTAACTTTGTACGAAACATTCTTGACGCCCAACCCTATTGAAACGGCAAAGGCATCCATTGCCAACCCTACGGCGATAAGGAAAGTAATCACATCTTTTTGGGCATCGGAGCGGATGGTGGTGCAGGAGGCATCATGTGTTTATTCATCATGCCCATGTTCATGTCCATCATCGGACATCCACAGCCATGCTTCATTGAGTTCATTCCGCAACGATCCTTGTCTTCATGGCTCAATTTATGTTTCGCGAAGAAAAAAAGCACCAGCACTATCAACAGAACAGCACCAAGCGACATTACCCATCC
>JAZDEK010000002.1:0-2520 GCA_043808895.1 Pseudomonadota bacterium | reverse complement strand
ACTGTCGTCCGTTTCAGCCTCAGGGTCTTTTGGAGCCGGCCTTAATTCATCCTTAATTGAGGCAAGGAAAAATCCTTTTTCCTCATAGTATTTTAAAAGTGCCGCGCGCGCTTTTTTTATAGCGGCTATATCCACGACCGTATATGTTTTTATATTTATCTGCTTTTCAAGGTCTTCCTTATCTATATCGCTGTTACCCTCGAACACTATGGAGCTTATGATGGGTTTTTCCTTTACATCGTAAAAAAGCTGCACTCCGTTCGGCGCAACATCTTTATACGCGTCTATGTTGTCAAAATATCCAAGCGAGAAAATGTTCTTTATGTCCTGGCGTATGAACTGCTCTTTGTACGGGGAGCCCTCTTTTTGCAGCATCTTGGACTTTACAACATCTGAAGTGACCTTCTTGTTGCCCCGGATGGTTATGCCCGTAACCTTATCTTTGGAGATGTTGGCCGCTGAGAGTGTGGCCAGGCAGATGATAAAGGGCAGTAATATACGCAGCAGTTTCATTCTGTTGAAATGTTTACGATATAACTTCAGAAATATCAACAAGATATATATTGCAGACTCTCCGTATTATTTCTCAGGCACGGCGTTCTTTTTGCCAGACTCCTCGTCTGTCAAAAAGCCGCCTGTAGTAAACTTTTGACCTTTGAAAACACATCGGGGGATTTGGTGATCTCGGTTACCATTGCCAAAGCGGCGGGGTGTAATTTCTTAAGAAGATGAATATTACTTTCTTTAATGCCGCCCATGAATGTAAATGGAATATCAACTGACGGTAATATTTTTTCTACGCCGGTTATGCCAAGCGTCTGCATATGTGGTTTTGTAGCGGTCGGGAAAACAGGGCCTATGTTTATATAATCTGCACCATCTTTTTGGGCTTGCACAGCCTCTTCTGTGTTGTGCGTTGATACACCTATTATAAAATCACCGCCTAGAATTTTTCGCGCTTCAACCACGCTCATGTCGTCTTGCCCAAGGTGCACACCATCGGCATTAAGTCTTTTCGCCATTTCAACGTTGTCGTTAATTATAAATACAGCGCCGTAAGTATCTGAAAGTCTTTTTGCCGCCAAACCTGTTTCATAGAATTGATTTTCCTGCATTGTTTTTTCACGAAGCTGAAAAAGTTTCCCGCCTGCCTTTAAATATTTTTCTATAACTTCAGGTGTCGGATAGTTTGAAAGCTCAGACGATGTAACAAGATACAGCCCCGCGTTCCTAAATATTTCCATTTTGTGTGTTTTGTTATTCAACTCTAAACCCCCTGTCCCAGTCCTTAAATACAGGATCGTAATTAAAACTTTCAAGCCGTTTTGCTATTTCAGCAGGGGTTCTTGAATCCGACACCTCAAATTGTTTCCCGGCATTCACTAAACCGGCAGAATCGTTTGTAGAATATCCAAGCGGATTTGTTCTTGAGCCGGCGCTCATTTGGATCACGCCATAAAGCACTGCTTTATCCCTTAACGACGCTGATTCCCTTGTTGAAAGTATTAAATTCGCGTCAGGCAGGAATAATCTTAATACAGAAATTAAATGCAAAAGTTCATTATTACTTACAGGATATGGAGGAATAAAATCGCTTTCAGACGGGCGGATACGAGGGAAAGAAATAGACAAAGATGATTCCCAATATTTCTTCTCCAAGTATCTTGCGTGAAGTGCCGTAAAATACGTCTCCGTTCTATGAGCCGAAAGCCCTAATAGCGTTCCCACACCCAGAAATCTCATCCCCACACTTCCAGCTCTATCAAGAGTTTCCAGCCTATTTAACATATTGGTCTTTGGTCCAGCCGTGTGATATTTTTTGTAAAGCTCCGTGTTATATGTTTCCTGATAACAAACAACGCCTTCTATACCGCTATTAAATAATTCTTTATCTTGAGCCTCGTTAAGTGGACCAATTTCCACACTAACGGTCGCGAATTTTTCTGAAAGAAGGCGCGAAACACTTTTTAAATAATCCATCCCGACGTGTTGAAAATGTTCCCCTGCAACCAAAAGTACATGTTGGATACCAAGTTTTTTTAACGCTTCAGCCTCTTTTCCAACTTGTTCTAACGTGAGCGTAATTCTTTTTAAATTGTTCGAGTTATTAAACCCGCAGTAAACACATTTATTGGTGCATTCATTTGAAACATATAACGGAGCGTAAAAGCGCATGGCTTTCCCGTGACGCTGAAGAGTTATTTTGTGCGCAGCCGATCGAATTACATCTATATATTTTTCCGCCTCAGGATTAAGAAGAAAACAAAGCTCATTAAAATCAATTTTCTCAAGTTCAACAGCGCGCGAGATTATATCGTTTATCTTTTTTGCGTCAGGTATAGAGACTGAAATAAGTGAACTTATTTCATCAAAAGAGTATTTTAAGAACTCCTCATTGAACATTTGGGATACCCACTACGGGAGTGGAAGCATTAGCGTAATCACTTTTTATCCCAAGTTTTGCTAAATATGCCATCCTGCCTGCTCTTACAGCGTCGGCGAAAGCTCGAGCCATCATAA
>JAZDEK010000001.1:0-2092 GCA_043808895.1 Pseudomonadota bacterium | reverse complement strand
CCAATTATCAAGATTCGACAGAACGCACGCCCACTTTTTTGTTTCATAACAGCACGAGGCTCTTCTGTAATAGGAGTCTTTGTGCAAAGGACTCAGTTCTTTTGAGCCCAAAATGCTTTTATATATTTCCATCGCACGGTTATAATTTTTGTTCCGCTCTGCGCTGAGGGCGGCGTTATATAAGGCGACGCTCGCTTCGCCTTTTGTCGTTTTTTTTGCCGATGACGCTTTCATAAAGTCGGAATAAGAAGCCTTATAGTTACCTCTTATGAATTCATCCATCGCCTTATAAAATGTTTCCGAAGCATAAGACGGATTTATGGGACTAGGCGTTTTGTGGCCTACGGATTTATCTATAGGGGCTGCAAATACCATTGATGCGCAAAGAAAATATAAAAAGACGAGCTTTGACATCGACTCAAATTGTATTACACTCTACCTGGTTTCGCAAGAAATGGTATTTTGCGAGGCTCACATTAGGAGGTGAGGCCATGAAACATACTTTAATGATTTTAACCGCTTCGCTTTTAATTCTCTCTTCGTGTTCAAGCAACAGGGCTTTTACAAAAGGCGAGTACACAGACCCTGACAGGGTCATTCTTCTCGATGACAGATACAACGAATCCGACATGAAAATAATGGCGGACGCGTTGGTAGATTCGCTCATGAAGAACAAAATAATAACCGCGGCTAAAGGGGCTCCGGTGTTCCAGGTTGAAACAGTAAGTAACTCCACTGACGAGCACATAGATATGCAGTCGCTCACGGATAAAATAAGGACGGCGTTAATAAAATCAGGGAAAGTACAGTTCCACGATAAACTGCAAAGGAAAACATTGTCCGACGAATACTCGTACCAGACAGAAAGCGGTAACGTGAATAAAGAAACAGCAAAGGGAAAAGGACATCAGGTCGGTGCGGATTATATTCTGGCGGGTGATTTCGCTTCTAATGTACAGGAACTTGGTGGGAAAAAGGTCATTTATTATAAACTGACACTTAACGCCACAGATATAAAGACCGGCCTTATAACGTGGACGGAAGAGAAGGCGATAAAGAAGCTGTTCAAAAAACGCTCTTATGCGCTTTAGTTCGCTCCTGCTCGTTATTATAGTTGTTATGCCGTCATGCTCAAACTACATGACGGGCGAGCAGGGTTTCTTCTCAAAATTCCAGAACGGGCGTTTTATACAAGCCGCGGATTCAATAAAAGAGAAATCAGAAAAAGAGGGAAAAGACCAGATACTATATTTATTGGATCGCGGCACAGCTCTTTTTGAGGGCGGAGATTACAAACAGGCTATAGATGTTTTTACCCAGGCTGAACGGCTCACTGAGACAAAGGATGTTACAAGTATAAACGAAGAAGTCGTGTCTGTTGTTACAACGGATAAGTTCAAAAGATTTTATCCGATGGATTACGAACTGATAATGATAAATTTTTACCTCATGCTTTCTTATTACATGGAGCAAAAATACGACGACGCCCTAGTGGAATGTAGACGCATAAATAATCTCGTCTATAAATTAAAAACAAAAGGGATGAAGGATTTTGAGGAAAATCCCGTGGCGTGGTACATTTCAGCGACCATATATGAGATGAGGCATAAATACACCGATGCCCTTATAGATTATAAACGCGCCGTTAAACTTTCGCCGAATTTCACCCAGGGCTTTTATGATGTGTACAGAATGGCGCGCTTTACTAACAACACCAACGTTTCTTCCACACTTGAAAAAGAACATCGCGAACTTAAACTTCCCGAGTATTATGAGAAGCTATGCAAAAAATGCGGAACGGTCGTTATTCTCTACGCCAACGGACAGATACCGATAAAAAGACAAGACCCGTATAATGATATGCTCCCAAAATTCTATACAAGAACGTTCAGTGTTTCTCCGCTTACAGTTTTAAACGCCGAGGGCGAGAAAATAACAGAGAGTAAACAAATATTGGACCTTGAAACTGTGGCGAGAAAAAATTTAAGCGAGAGAATAGGGCGCATAATGGCAAAAAGGATTCTTGGTATAGGAACACAGGTCGCGATAGGTTATGGTGTCGCCAAAGCAACAAATAATGACGCGCTTGGAG